>JAMOBH010000257.1:0-8064 GCA_039908085.1 Magnetococcus sp. YQC-5 | reverse complement strand
CTGTCGAGTAGAGGTAGCGCATTACTGCGCCACCCCCCTCTAAGAACCGGACTTGAAAGTTTCCCTTCATCCGGCTCAAGCCTCAATAAGCCCCCTATTACCGGGGACCGGTTCATCACTTTAAACGGTGGTGCAACCTTCTGTGGCAATTTGTATGCAACAATTGAAGGTTTTTCAATGCGTCCGTGCCTCCAAAAGCTTTAGCGACGATGTGGTGTATTTGCCAGACTTCTTCGGCCTTGAACTTCTCCTCACACTCAAGGCAAAGACCTTTCTGGCGTAAGATGAGACGGCCTGTTTTGTCCCATTTGGCCTTCTCATTCACGGCCAGCCTTTCCCTTTGTTCCAGATACAAATCCCATTCTGGGTCGTATGGGTTGGCCTCCGACTTGATCTTGACATGTCTCTTAATAGGAACATCGGAAGCCGTTTTCAACGAGATCGTTATTTCCTTGCCTTCCTTGTTCCTGGTATTCACTGCAAACACCCAATTTCTTAACCCTTGGGTCTTCCAATACTTCTTTTTAATCCACCCACGGTTCTTGTTCGGGTGTCTCCTTTTTGCCCAGAACCACAGTTTCTCATGAATTGTATGGTCCATCCATGAGAAAATTTCTTTGGCAACTTGGTTTTTGTGGTATTCTGTCCATCCAGTTATCATAGGGTTTAATGTTCTGATAAGGAATTCCTGGCTTTTTTCTTTGTGTTGGTCGATAACCCCATACACTTTGTCCATAAACGCTTTTACATTCTTCCTTGATGGCTTGATCAAGAGCTTACCGTCATACTTTCGGAAATTCCATCCGAGAAAGTCGAACCCTTGATCGATATGGGTTGTGTTCGTCTTTTCTGGAGAAAGAGTGAGTCCTCTTCCAGCCAGAAACTCCGTGATAGCGGTTTTGACTTCATTTATGGTTTCAACATTTCTACCAGTTATAATAAAGTCATCCGCGTACCGGACCATTTTCACCATCCCTTTCTTGAGCTTTTTGTTTTCTCTCAAGGCTTTTTCCATTCCATCCAGTGCCATGTTTGAAAGCACGGGGGATATAATTCCACCTTGTGGAGTTCCTGCTTCAGTTGGAAATAGTATTTTGTTCCAGACGAACCCAGATTTCAACCACTTCTCCAGCATCTCCCGGTCTATTGGGATGTGTCTGAAGAGCCATTCGTGGTCTATGTTATCGAAGCATCCTTTTATATCTCCTTCCAACACCCATTGAGGTGATATTTTCCTGCTCAGGAGTATGAAAGCCATTTCTGCTGCGTCCCTACATGCCCTATTTGGACGAAACCCGTAGGAATTAGGATCGGCAGTGGTTTCAGAAATTGGTTCGAGAGCCATAAGATATAGAGCTTGCATCGCTCTATCTTTCATGGAAGGAATGCCTAACGGTCTTTGTTTTCCATTAGCCTTTTTTATGAACACCCTTCTTAGAGGAAGAGACTTATACCCGTTCTTGTTCAAATTTGCTACAGCTTTGGTTTTGGATGCCGGGGTTTCCCATGTTTCTCCATCTGTTCCCGGAGTGTTTGCACCGTTGTTATCCGTGATCCTCCTTACTGCCATTGCTTTCGCACAGAAAGAGGAGGTTAGGAGTCTTTGTAATCTTTTAGCTCTGCGCATGTCTCCTTCCCGTATTGCCTTCGCGATACGTCTCTGAAGTTTTCTGACCGTCTTCATCGCCCTGGACCAGTTAATGTTGTGCCAAGGAATAATTGAAGCCGGTGAAGCCGCAGATACAGGTGTTATTTCTGTATTCACTTACGTACTCCACATTCAGTGTTGTTGCAGATTTTTCGCGATTTGAGACCCGTCGGACGTCTGCAACCTTTCGGTTTAGGCACACCTTTGTTCATCACTATTGATGAACTGAATTCCGCCTTATCCTCCCCATTACAGGGTGGCATTCGCTTTTTCCGACCTCCTATGCCCTCATATCCATCAGTGTTCTTTACAGTTCACCTGCCATTTCTGGCGGATATTAGGGGTTTCCGTGTTCGTCTTTTCATGAGGATATGAGAGCGTTAGGTGGTAACTATACCCCGACAGGATTGTGTTCTCGCTCAGTCAGGGGATACAACTGAGACCTCCTGTTCACTTTTGTGTATGCCTATCAGCATAATTTGGCATGTTCAGTCTCACGAGGCTTGCGTTACTTTGCATATGCTCACCATAGCTCTCCAACCTAGCCCCTTACCATGTAATGCTCACAGTTTCGTCTTTCCCTCACGGTTCGGACTTAGCCCCTTGCGGGGGTAGGGTACATTGTCAGTTCAGCTTAAGCTTTGTGCTCTGAACCTAGGTTACTGGTGGAGAAACACCAGGTTGGAATCCGTAATCTTGGTGTAAACACCTTGGACCCAACACTCACTTTTGACGCTTTCACGTCGCACACCCACGAGACTGTCATCCACGTCAAAGGCCGTTTCGGTTTTGGGTTGCATACCCAGTTCCGAGAAGCTTACAGGGAGGAAATGTGCAGTGCAGTGCAGTGCAGCCTCGGGTCGGCGTTTTGTCGTCGATCTGGCCGGTGCAGAATTCATAGACTCTTCTGCACTGGGCATGCTGCTCCTGCTGCGTGAGATGACTGACGCCACCGGGGCCGACGTTGAAATTGTCAATACCCGCCCGGAAGTCCTCAAAATTCTGCACACCGCCAAGTTTGAACAACTCTTCAAGATTGCCTGACCGATGGCCGTGGAGGGGGTCCTTTTCACTGCACGCATTCTGACCGTCGATGATTCTCGATCTGTCCGTTATCTTGTGCGACACGCTCTGGAGCAGGATGGGGAGTATCTCTTTACCGTTCTTGAGGCAGAAAACGGTAAAGAAGCCATCCGGTTTCTCTCGGACAACCCGCCGGACAGTTGGCCAGATCTGATTTTGCTCGACCGGAACATGCCGGTCATGTCCGGCGACGAATGTATCCAGCTCATCAAGAGCAGCGAACAGTGGCGAGCCATACCGGTGCTGTTCTTGACTGCCAACAAAGACGTTCAGGAGGTCGTCCATGGCATGTCGGTCCTGAAAGCCGACGATTATCTTGCCAAACCGTTTCATGCCGATGAATTACTGGCCCGAATCAAGGCACTGCTTCGCGTCAAACAGGCTGAAGACCAACTTCGACTCTTGCACGCGCAGTTGAACGACTCCTATCTGCAGGTCAAAGAACAATATGACGCACTGCAGGAGATGGAACAGTTGCGCAGAGATGTGGACGCCATCACCCGGCATGATCTCAAGTCGCCTATAGACGGTATTCTCGGCTGCACAGAGATACTGATCTCTCAATATAAAACCTTGTCACGGGAAAGTTTGTGTCTGTTTGTTGAGCTTATCCGGGACTCTGCCCGCCAACTGCGGGAGATGGTCAATCTCTCTCTGAATCTGATCAAGATGGAGCAGGGCACCTATGCGGTGACTTTGCAACCCACCGACCTGGTGCCGATCATCCGTCGCGTCCGCTCCGACAACCAAAAGATGGTTGACCGGAAAAATCTGGAGAGCCTCTTTCGTGTGGAAAACCGCATGGACCACCCGGAGGCGCGATTTATCGTCCTGGGCGATGCAACGCTCTGTTACACCATGATTGCCAACCTATACAGAAATGCCCTGGAGGCATCCGAGAACGGCCAGAGAGTGACCCTCTCTCTGGAGAGAGGGGAGATCTGCTCGGTCACCATTCACAATGCGGGGGTTGTTCCAAAAGAGATGCTGGCAAATTTTTTTAAAAAATACGCCACTCATGGCAAAAAGGGCGGCACGGGTCTCGGCACCTATTCCGCCCGACTGATGGCGCAGACCCAGCAGGGAGACATCCAGGTACGGAGTTCAGAGGCGGAAGGAACCACCCTGACGATCACCCTGTGTAGCGTACCCGAAGAACAGAGCGGATAAATGGAATCAAGGCAAGGAGGCACAACATGTTGAACATACTTATCGCAGACGATCAAGCCATTTATCGGGAAACCTTGCGGGCAATACTGCAACCCTATGGAACATGTGTAACTGTCGAGAATGGTGCGCAGGCGGTGCAGGCATTCCGGGAAGCCATGGCTGCCAACAATCCGTTTCGCCTGGTTCTGCTGGACATCCAGATGCCCCACATGGATGGTCAGGAGGCCCTGTTGCAGATCCGCCAACTGGAAAAACAGAAGTATGGCCCCTCATTGAGCATGCGCGAATATGCCTATGTGCTCATGCAGACCAGCCTGGATGACCCAGCCCAGTTGGCGACGGCTTTCAAGAAAGGGCACTGCAACGGCTACATCGTGAAACCTGTCAACCAGGATGAGTTGCTGGAGCGGCTAAAAAAATATCACCTCATTTGACCAGACAGGCCGCTTGCGAATGCTCCCATGGAGGCAAAAGGGGATGCGTTGGGGTCAGTGCGGGAAAAAGGATTTGAGGATGATGGTAACGATGCCACCGACTGTAATGGCCATCCCCCATTTGAGTGGAGCCAGTTCCGCATGCAGATCGCGCCTGGTGACCCATTCATCGTGGGACTCGGCAATGACCCGCACGACCGCTTCAGCCTGCTCCGGTTGGAAACCAGCGGCCCTTGAACGGTCCACCCGTTCCAAGACATCAGAGGTGACAGTGGCCATGATCATCTCTCCGCAGGTTTTCTCCAGGCTCACGCAAAGAGTACCACAAATTTTGCTCCTTGTGCAAAAGAAATCAACCAGGAAAAATCCATCGTTATCCCCTTTTTCTCCGCAATCCCGCCAGCCGGGCCACCCCTTTTTCCGTCATGCAATATTTTTGCAACCGACTGCTTGGCTTCTCTGGAATCGTGTAGGCCACTCTCCCCTCGGCCAGCAAGAGGCGAATGACCCGTGTCAGATGGCCGGAGACCTCTTTCTGCCCCAGTGCAGTGGCAATGGCCGACTTTGACAGGGCACTTTTGGCCAGCAGTTCCAACACACGCCGTTCCGTCGATTCTGGCCTCGACTCTGGCCCTGACTCTGGCCTCGACTCTGGCCCTGACTCTGGCCTCGACTCTGGCCCCGACTCTGGCCTCGACTCTGGCCTCAACTCTGGCCCTGACTCTGGCCCTGACTCTGGCCCTGACTCTGGCCTCGACTCTGGCCTCGACTCTGGCCTCGACTCTGGCCGTTTTCCCTTTCTGGAAGCCCTCTTCTCCCTGCGCCAGACCGTTGTCACAAAGCCATCTGCAACGGAAAATTGTGGATCAGGCAGCCCGACTTCACGGCAACGGCGGATCATGTCCCCCGTGCCTGTACCCATCCGCTCAATATACTGGGCCAGATAAAGCGACTCTGCCAGATGCGGGTTGTGTGGCACCGATCCATGGGGATGACGCAACATTTCCAAAGTCAAGGATGCCGGCAACGTGCCAGGATTCCAGATCTCCAGACGATTGGCAAAAAGCATCACCTGTACCGTGCCGTTGCTGGTATAATCCCGGTGTGCCACCGCATTGACAATGGCCTCGGCCACGACCTCGCGGGGTATTTCATAGACAACCGGAGCCTCTGAACCTCCCTCTCGGGTGCCCACCCACAGGTTGATCTTGGAGAGAACAAAGTCTACCGCCTGATCCACCAGATCAAAGAGCGTCCCTTTGTACTCCTGATACGACGGAATCGGCTTAGCCACCTCATTACCATGAAAATGCGCACACTTTACCGCAGAAGAGAGCAAAAATCGCTGCGGTTGCCGCCCAAACAGGAGGATGGCCGCATGGGTCGGCCTGCCCGCATCGAGCAGGTTTAAATGCGTCAGCAATTCAAACGGCGTGGAGCCCTCCGGCAACGGAAAACCCCGCGCACGACGGGCACGCCGCACAAAAGTCGCCATGCGCACCTCATCCAGATCGGACAGCTCAGCCCTGCGGCAGGGTGCCGCATCAAACGGGCCACTGCGAATCAGCAGATGCAACTCCAGATATTGCACAAGAGCCGCATACAACCCGGCAATCAGCTCCGGGGTGGTGGCATAACGACGACGGATCAGCTCATTGCCTACCCGCTGGAGCAATCTCTGCACCTTCGGATGACGCAGTTGATCCTCGGCCCCTTTCACAAATATCAGGCGGGTTTTGTGCTGCGCCGTGGCCTGAGCCCACTCCCGCTCGGTGGGTGAAACACCTTCCGCATCTTCGTGGCCATACTCATTGCCGAGCAGGCAAACATACAGGTCACAGCCCGCCACCTCCTCCAGATAGACCGCATCCGCCCGGCGGTCAATCGCCGGAAGATCCTCAAACAAAAACGGTTCGAAAAACCGGCGCATCAAGGGATCGTCGCGCAACCAGTCGCGCAACGCAACCCGCTCTTCGGCAAACTCCCTCTGTACGCTGCTGATAAAGAGACGCAAAGGTTTCATGACAACCGCATCCTCACACACACCACCCGGAAGAGCTCCTTGACAAACCACCAGACAGGAAGATAATCCCTTGAACCGGCTGCTGTCCATACCGCCCATACATTGACCGAACCACAGGCGGTCCCAACCGAGGAAATCTCTCTCACGCATGCGCCATCCAGAACACCCCCTTTTTCAGCAGCTCCTGCACCCGCATCTGGGGCCGGAGGGGCTCTGCGGTCGAGATCTGGCAACGATTCAGGTCAACCTGGGCCTGCGCTGCAACCTGGCCTGCCACCACTGCCACCTGGGAGCCTCTCCCCACCGCCAGGAGGCGATCTCCTGGTCCACCCTGGAAAATCTCCTGACCCTGGTCACCCGCAGCGGTTGCCGGATGGTGGACCTGACCGGGGGCGCGCCGGAACTCCACCCCGACCTGCACCGGCTGGTGCGGACGTTGCGCCAGAAAAAGGTGGCCGTCCAACTGCGCACCAATCTGACCCTCCTCCTGGAACCGGCACAACGCGGAGTGGCGGAATTTTTGCGGGAACAGCAGGTCGCCCTGGTCGCCTCCCTGCCCTGCTACCTGGAAGAAAATGTGGATGCCCAACGGGGAACGGGGGTCTACCGGCAGGCGATGGCCGCTCTGCAACACCTCAACCATCTGGGATATGGCCGAACCCCCGATCTCCCCCTCCTGCTGGTCTACAACCCGGGCAAGGCCTCCCTGCCGCCACCACAGTTGCTCCTGGAGACGGCCTATCGGCAGGCATTGCGCCCCCACGGGATCGAATTTACCCGTCTCCTGACCATGACCAACATGCCCATCGGTCGCTTTCGGGCCGAATTGCGCCGTACCGGAGAGGAGACCGCCTATTGGACCCTGTTGCAACAGGCCTTCAACCCCGCCACCCTGAACCATCTGATGTGCCGCCATCAGGTCAGCGTCGGCTGGGACGGGAGGCTCTACGATTGCGATTTCAATCTGGCCATGGGGATACCCATCTCCCTGACGGCCACCCACCCCCTCACCGACCTGGAACCCGACCGGATCGCCCGGCGCAGCATTGTCACCGGCAACCACTGCCTGGGCTGCACGGCGGGATGCGGCTCCTCCTGCGGCGGGGCTCTGGCCGCATGACATGGCAAAACGACTGCTGGCCCTCCTCTTCCTGACGGCTGTTTCCCTCTTTTTTTATTTCCGGCTGGACCGCTATCTCACCCTGGAAACCCTGCAAGAGAGCTATCAAACCCTGGTCACCCTGCGGGAGGAGTCTCCCTGGCTGCTGGGCAGCCTCTTTTTCACCCTCTACCTGCTCCTCATGGCATTCTCGCTGCCCGGCCTCACCCTGCTTAAATTGACCGCAGGAGCCATCTTTGGCCTCTGGATCGGCGTCCTCCTGGTCTCTTTTGCCTCCACCATCGGTGCAACACTCGCCTTTCTCCTGGCCCGTTATCTGCTGCGCACCCCCATCCAGGAGCGTTTTACCGAACGGTTGGCCATCGTCAACCGGGGCATGGCGGAGAGCGGAGCCTTCTATCTCCTGACGCTGCGCCTGGTGCCCGTCTTTCCCTCCTTTCTGGTCAACCTGCTGCTGGGACTGACCAATATCCGGGTCGCCACCTTCTACTGGGTCAGCCAGGTGGGCATGTTGCCCGCCCTGTTGATCTATGTGCAGGCGGGCACCCGGCTGCCCCGTCTGCAACAACCTGCCGACATACTCTCC
>JAMOBH010000552.1:0-1586 GCA_039908085.1 Magnetococcus sp. YQC-5 | reverse complement strand
CACCGGGCGAAAAACACATCCATGATGATGGGTATCTATGGAGCGATACCCCAAGCATGCAAGTTAAAACGGTGTCCGGGGTCTGAACTGTCAAGGATTCCTCGGCAGTTGTGGCGGGTGTGGTGCCTGTGCGTTCCGCCTGTCCCTCATTCATGATCCACAACCGAGCCTGTTTGGCTTTGGCACGGCTTGCGTACCATGGGGTGGTGCAAAAGCAGCCGTACACTTCGCAGCGCACGCGCCAATCCCCAATGTTGGGAGGCCCTTTGCGGAACCGCCTACGAAAATCAATGACCAGTTGGTGCTTGTGCGTCACGTCTGTTTCTCCTCTTCACTTTGAACTGTATATCCAACCGTTGATACACATGTTGTTCATGGAATACAAAACGATTGCATCCGGGCGACAAACGCATCCTGATGCAGCTTGGTCATCCACAAGAAGCGGATGAGTTCGAAATGTTGCATGATCGCTTCTTCTTCAAGGGTGATGTATTCCATATCGTAATACCTCAAGCATACTAATCAAAAGAAAGGGTTGGATGATCTGATGGTTTTTCGTCCGGCATTTTTTTGACTCGATATCTCCCTCGTGGCCTGATGGTGCCGCCCGCCTGGATGATGGCAAAGCTGATGACCTGACTGGGAATGCCATACCTCTCCTCCAAGGTGGCGAGAGATGGTTTGTCATCGCTGCCTTCGGCTTCATAGGCAGCACGAAGTTCGTTTGCGATTTCCTTGATGAAAATTTCTTTTACCATTAAAAACATCCTTAACAGTTTGGAAAAGAACAATATAAAGCGTTATTCTGTACGCAAGTCTACATGGTTGAGTCGTCAGACAACTGGACCCCAATCATCATTCACGCGAAAGCAGGATTTTGCCGGTCTTTCCCGGCTGCCTTGGTTTTTTTAAGCCACCTCCGGGCTTGCATGTCTTTGCTTCGTCCATTTCAAGGATAATATCAGGTCAATCTTTTCCATGCTGTCATCTCTCCCTGAGGTCACGGTGCTGTTTTTTGCGATTTATTTGGCTTGTTGGTGGGTTCTACCACACGAACTCACGCCCGGCACATCACCGTTTTGCCGTGGCTCATTTGCCTTTTCACGTCCT
The DNA here is from genome assembly GCA_039908085.1 of Magnetococcus sp. YQC-5. Classification (GTDB taxonomy): domain Bacteria; phylum Pseudomonadota; class Magnetococcia; order Magnetococcales; family Magnetaquicoccaceae; genus Magnetaquiglobus. Next base: position 476 of record JAMOBH010000552.1, on the reverse strand, counting down.
TACCCTTGGGCGGCTACCCTCGATCATTGCACGACGATCATGCCTGGGGGCGCGTTTCCCCATCCCCTATCCGTCCCAGATACCAGCTTAAATTCGGATGGTGGTGAAGCTTGGTTGCGGAGGGTTGGATTCGAACCAACGACCTTCGACTTATGAGGCCGACGAGCTACCTGACTGCTCTACCCCGCAAAATTTGGTGATACTCATTTCCACATCTCTGTCTTGAGTTCTTCTCCGATTTCACCCAGCCACAGCAGCTCTCGCCGCGTCCTTACTCACTCCCGCAAGCGGGTATTTGGGGACTTTTTAGGCTCTCACCACACCGCTTGCCCGGTCTTGGCCGGTGGCCTTCGGGGGGCGGGGTGGTGAGTGGGTGATTCCATCAAATTGGCAACTCATTTTTTTCCAGTTGTTCTTTGTGCAATTCCATCCAAGCTTTCACTTCCGAGAGGAAATACATCAATGATTTCCCGTGC
>JAMOBH010000256.1:0-8122 GCA_039908085.1 Magnetococcus sp. YQC-5 | reverse complement strand
TGGACCCATCATGATTCCATTGGTGGCTCTGCTTACCCTGCCCGACCAAACACCTGTGGCCCATGCTGTGATTAAAACAGCTGGCAATGAAACGGCCATCACCGATGCGCAAGGCCGGTTCACACTTATGACAGATAAGAGCAATACGGCTGTTGATTTGACCATCAATGGAGTTCAGTCAGCCGCAACTGGAGTGCAGGTCACATTTTCCGGTAAAACGCTCAGTATTACCACGTCCTCCAGCAATACGGTTGTTGCGACATCCCCGGTTCTGGATGTGGATAAAAGTGGTGCGGTGGATGCCACAGATGGCGTGCTGGTTCTGCGAAAATTGACCGGTGCCTCCACCATTGATACCGGGGTGGTGCTACCAACTGGCCAGACCAATAGTACGGTCATTCATTCCATCAACTCAATTGCTTCAAAGTTGGATGTGGACCAAAGCGGGACGCTGGACGCAACCGATGGAGTGTTGATTCTGCGGAAATTAACCGGTGCCTCCACCATTGATACCGGAGTGGTGCTGCCCGTGGGTCAGAATAATAGCACAGTGAGTACTGCTATAGATATGATTAAAAAATAATAAATTGTTGCCATTACGCTCGCTTGACGTATAAAAGATCATTCAAACAGAGATTTGTTTTTCTTTTACTTTTTTGAATGGATTTTTAAGGAGTCAACATCAAAAGGCAAGACCTTGGGGGATGAATCCCCCAATCCCCCCTCTTTTTTTTTAATAATTTTTTGTCACGACTTACGTGCCATGCCCAACCTGCCCCAATCCATTGCCACCTCCACAAAACCAGAAAGTGATGACTTGTACAGAATAATCTGATATGCTTAATTGGGTGATGCAAAAGGCATCCAATCTTGAAATGTGGGAGGATCATGTCTTGAATGCCTGATTATAAAAATGAGGCCTATTCGTACAAGACATCATGCCTTTTACCACAAATTGCCAACTTGATTATAGCACGGAGGATGCATACATGTTCAATCGTCGGCAAGTGCTGCATGGGGGCGCAGGAGCTTTAATGGCTGCATTACTCCCTTTGGAAATGGGTCATGCCAAAGGGGAAAAAAATAAAGAATTGGTCATTCTGACATGGTCTGATTATCTGGATCCTGAAGTGCTTCAGGAATTTGAAACAAGTAAAGGCGTTACAATACGCCAGGTATCTTTTGACAGCGACCAGGCACGTGACCAACTGGTGGTACGCAAAGGCAGTGATGCTTTTGATATCATGGTCGTCAACAGTATCAATTTGCCTGTTTATGCGCGTCAGAATTGGCTGACCCCCATTGACACAAGTAAAATAGCCAATAGTACCCATCTGGAATCCCGTTGGCTGGCAGATGCCGAATATTCGGGCAAGCTGTTCGGCATCCCTTATTTTTGGGGTAATATTGGTTTAGGCTACCGGGAAGATCTGGTGGCAACTCCCCCGACGGGTTGGCTTGATTTCTTTCGCCCCGCCGAAGGTTTGCATGGACGGCTCAATGCTATGGCAACCAACCGGGAATTGTTTGGCATCGCACTCAAAGCCCTGGGCTATTCGGTCAATTCGGAAAAACCTGAAGAACTGGAGGAAGCCGAAAAATTGCTGCTGCAACAAAAGGCACATGTCAAAAGCTATATATACCTTGACATCAACAAGGAGTCCCCTTTGGTAACCGGGGAAATTGCCATGGCCATGCTTTATAATGGCGACGCCTTGAAATTACAAGAGTTTAACAATAAAACTAACTATATCAATCCCAAAGAGGGCAGTGCCATGTGGGTGGATTATCTGGCACTGGGAACAGGTTCTGCACGGCGCGAGTTGGCCATGGCCTTCCTGAATTTCATGCAGGATCCCACCATAGCCATGCGCAATGCCCAATCCCTCCACTTTGCCACACCCAATCGGGAGGCTTTGCGTTTATCATCTCCTGCATATCGTAACAATCCGATCATTTTTCCGCCTGAGGAGGTTTTACGACTGTCGGAAACCATACGACCCGTGGCAGCACGCACTCAGCGGCGTATCAACGATGTCGTGGCCAGGCTGTTAAGATGACCCAAAAGTGTAAAGCAAAGGTCATACATAAATCATGGCATCTTTCTGGATCACACAACCTCCAGATTCGTCTGGCTCTGTTGATATTGCCTTTGCTACTGCTGGCCTTGGCGACTTTAGGTTATCTGGCCTTTACAGAATTGCGCAACTCCAGCATGAATGCAGCCAAAAGTGAGCTGCATAATGCCTTGCAACAAGCCAAAACCATCATTCACGACCGCCTGGAAACGTTGCATTCCCATCTGGAAATTTTCACACGCTCCGAAATCCTGGAAAAATATTTGGATGCCGAGGAAGAACAAGAACGTTATGCTTTATTACAACCCACCCTCATTCGGCTCTTTTCCGGCTTTCAACAAGCAATAGATGATTATTATGAGGTACGCTTATTGCTTCCCGATGGTTTCGAAGATACAAGAGTAACAACTTTTGATATACAAAACAAGACAGAACAAGAGGAAAATACATTATTTTTTAAAGAGTTATCGCGCCACGCCCCAGCCCCATATCATGTCATGACCCTCAATCCAGACAACCAGGAGTGGGTCATGATGGCAGGTCAAGCCATCCTGGACACACAAGCGGTTGGCTCTGGCCAGGAAAAAAAGAACATACAAGGTTTCCTGGCCGTAACCATGCGACCCTTTTTTTTGAAAAATCTGGCACTCAAACAACGTGTCGGTCACAATGGAGGTTTTGTGATTGCCGATGGGCAAGGAGTTGTCCATTTTTCTCATGACAGCGCACTGCTGGGCATCACCTTGCCAGAAATATTAAAAAATTGTACTTTGCACAATTGTCCTCAACGAAGCGGTGTCATTGTGTCGTTGAAAGGAAAAAAGTTCTTGGCAGCCACAGAAATGTTTGAATCTGGTCTGTTGTTGGTGGCGATTGAACCCTTGGAGGATTTGCTTGAAGAGACCAACAAGCTGCTGCTCATGACCCTGCTGGTCGGTGCGTTGGCCACTTTGATCATGGGTCTGCTCCTCCTGTTGGTGCTGAACAGAATGATTGTGATTCCATTGCGCAAACTGCGCACGATCAGTACCAACATCGGCGCAGGGGATTTCACAACACCAGTGCCTCGACTCAGTCACGATGAAATCGGTCAGGTGGCTGTGGCCATGGATGGGATGCGTCTTCGCTTGGCCACATTATATCAGGACCAGATGCAGGCCAAAAATCAGGCAGAGCAGGCCAATCAGGCCAAAAGTGAGTTCCTGGCCAACATGAGTCACGAAATCCGCACTCCGATGAATGCGATCATCGGCATGAGCCACCTGGCATTGCAAACCGAACTGACCCGGAAACAGCAAGATTACGTGGGTAAAATTCACAATGCCGCCAATGCACTCCTGGGGATCATCAATGACATCCTCGATTTCTCCAAAATCGAGGCTGGAAAACTCACCATGGAGACGATTCCCTTCTTTTTGAGTCACGTCCTGGACAATCTGGCCAACCTGATCACGATCAAAGCCCGTGAAAAAAAATTGGAACTTCTGATAGCCGCAGATCCGAATATTCCCAATGGCCTGTTGGGCGACCCGTTGCGATTGGGTCAGATTCTCATCAATCTGGCCAACAATGCGGTCAAATTTACCGAAACGGGCGAAATCATCGTGCGTGTGGATCTTGAAGAGATCCAAGGAGATCAGGTGGTGCTGCGGTTTGCTGTCACGGATAGCGGCATTGGTATGACTGAAGAACAGATGGGGAAACTTTTTCAATCTTTCAGTCAGGCAGACGCTTCCACCACGCGCAAATACGGAGGGACCGGGTTGGGTTTGGCCATCAGCAAACGGTTCGTGGAGATGATGGGGGGCACCATCTGGGTGGAGAGTCAACCCGGCCAGGGCAGTTCCTTTATTTTTATGGCGCGTTTTGGCCAATCAAACGAAGTGGAGTCTGATACCTCCTTGCTGAAATCCGAACTGAGCAAGCTTGCCGTATTGCTGGTGGATGACAGTCCCACCGCCTTGGAAATCATGCAGCAACTGGCTCATAACCTTTTTTCTCATGTGGAAGCGACTTGCAATGGAAGGGAAGCACTGCGCCTGATCAGCATGCGTGACCAGACAGGACATTCTTTCCAACAGGTGTTCATGGATTGGCAAATGCCGGGTATGGATGGTATTGAGTTGTGTCGTCAAATTCAGTCAACGACTTTACGAACAAATCCTAAACTTATATTGATGACTGCTTACGATCATGAAGTGATGCTCCAACAGTTGGGAGATCTCCAGGTGGATGGTGTGTTGATCAAGCCGATTACGCACTCCTCTTTACTGGATGTTTCCATGACGGCTTTGGGAATCAAAACCCTACCACATGCTGCCAAAGCCACAGGAAAGCTTGGGCTTGAAGTGGTGGAACAGATACGAGGCGCGCGGATATTGCTGGTCGAGGACAATGAAATCAATCAACAAGTTGCAACAGAACTGCTGGAATTGGCCGGCATGGTTGTGACCGTGGCTGACAATGGTCGGGTTTGCCTGGAACAACTCCAGTCCCATTCATTTGATGTGGTTTTCATGGACCTGCAAATGCCGGTGATGGATGGTTTGACAGCCACACAAGAGATCCGCAAGAATACAGCCCATCAGGATTTGCCCATTATTGCCATGACTGCCAATGCCATGGCCAGTGATCGGGATAAATGTCTGGAAGCAGGCATGAACGATCATGTTGGAAAGCCCATCAATCCCCATGAGATGTTTGGCGTACTGGCCAAATGGGTCAAACCACGGGAAGGGCTTGGTGGCCAGATCGCGCCTCCTGGTGCTGTCATCCCTGAAGAAGAAGAGATAAAATGGCCGGATTTGCCGGGAATCGATACCCAAAATGCCCTTTTGCGTCTAGGTGGTCGGGTACACGCCTACCTGAAACTTCTGAGTAAATTTCTTGACAATCAAGGCGATGTCATTCGATTGATCAACAACGCCCTGGACGCGGACAAACAGGAAGAGGCGATCCGTTTGGCCCACACGCTCAAGGGGGTTGCAGCCACCATCGGGGCAACTGCGTTGCAGACTCTGGCAGCCCGGATGGAAATGGAATTGAAGCAGCACCCAGGTTTGCGCCATGCGGCACTCCTGGAGGAATTGGCCACCGAACTGGATCATACATTGAATCTGATTCGTCAAGCCCTGAAGACGCGAGTCAATACCACCTCCAAGGCAAGCCCAGAGGAGTCGTTTGATCTTTTGCCTCAGCTTCATTCGTTGCATGATCGCTTGACTCAGTATAATCTGGAATCCGAAGATTTTCTGGATGCCATTCTGGCGCGTGTGGCGTCCGACGACGTCAGAAATGCCCTTGAACCGTTACGGCACCTCATCAGTCAATACGATTTTGACAATGCAGCCCACGAATTAAAATCTTATCTGGACAGGGGGAAAACATGAGCCAAATCAGTGAAAAAGAGAGCATCCTGGCCGTGGATGATTCACCGGAAAATCTGGATATCATCAAAAATATTCTGGTGCCTGATTACAATTTGAAAGGTGCCATCCATGGCCAGATGGCCTTGAAAATCGCGGCAGCGTTTCCACCGGATCTCATTTTGCTGGATATCATGATGCCGGACATGGATGGCTATGAGGTGTGCCGCAGACTTAAAGCTGACCCTCTGACAGCAGATATCCCCATCATCTTTTTGACAGCTCAAGATACCATCCTGGAAGAGGCCAAGGGGTTGATGCTTGGGGCTGTGGATTTCCTGATCAAGCCTATTGAACCAAAACTCCTGGTCACCCGGATTCGTGTCCATCTTTCCCAGAACAAAAAGTGGCAAGATCGCGAGGCAAGACTTCTGGAGCGAATCCGTCACCTTGAAGCAGAACTTGCTGCCTGCAAAAGCTCTGGCCGTTGACAGCCTGTCACGCAACCAAAAAAGCCTCACGTCCAGCAGAACCATGGGAAACACTTGGTTTTTCATGGCTGTTTGCAGTTGATCCAAAGAGTCCATCATGGTTGCGCAGAGTATATTGGCTTAAAATTCAATTGGCTTTACGGAAAAAATATTCTATAATCATTCAATGAACACTCATCCAACTCTCCAGACCTCCGATTTCGACCAGAGTCCCCTTGCTCTGCCGAATCCAGAAATTCTTCTCCAAATGACCCGTCATTTGGAGGAAGGATTGTATATTCTGGATCAGGCAGGCCGCATCCTGTTCATCAACGAAGTCGGCGAAAGAATGCTGGGATGGCAACAAGATGAAATACTTGGAAAAAATCCACACGACATCATCCATCTCCAAAATGCTGCCGGAGAACGCATCCCATCAGAGGCCTGTCCGATCCTGCAATGTGTCCAGCGTGGCGAAATTTTTCGTAGCGAGGAAGACGTTTTTACCCATCGGGATGGACATCTGGTTCCGGTTTCCCTGATCGCCTCACCCATTTTTGAAAACAATCGGATCACCAGCAGCTTTACCTTGTTCAAGGATCTCAATCTGCATAAGCAGTGGGAACGGGAACTCAAACAGGCGCGCGACATCGCCATGGAAACGTCCAGACTGAAATCGGAATTTCTGGCAAATATGAGTCATGAAATACGCACTCCGATTAATGGGGTCATTGGCATGACCGATTTGCTGCTTGATTCCAAGCTTAATAAAGAACAAAAAGATTATGCAACCACACTGAAAGAGTCGGCCCAGGCACTTTTGACCATTGTCAACGACATTCTGGATTTTTCCAGCCTCGAAGCTGGCAAAATTGAGAGTTTGGTTTGCCCTTTCAGTCCTCTCAAGGTGGTGGAAGAGGTCGCGGAACTCCTGGCCTCCCAGGCCCAACAAAAAAATCTGGATCTGCTCATCGATGTCAGCCCGAAACTGCCTAATCTTCTTTTGGGTGATCCAGCACGCTTGCGGCAGATCCTTTTGAACCTGGCAGGAAACGCAGTCAAATTCACCAAAAAAGGGGAAGTCGTCATTCAGGCCCGTTTGATGGAAAAAACCAAAACCCCGCTCGTGGTTCGTTTTTCCGTCACGGATACGGGCATCGGCATCCCAAAAACCAGTTGGCATCGCCTTTTCAAGCCGTTCACCCAGGTGGATGGCTCCACGACGCGCCCCTATGGTGGGATGGGTCTGGGACTCTCCATTGCCAACCGATTGGTGGAACTGATGGGCGGCGAAATGGGCATGACCAGCCGACGTGGCAAAGGCTCTACATTTTGGTTCATGGTTCCTTTTCCCCTTGCCTCCGAGACCGAGGCTGACCCCCCTTCACCTTTGGCTGCCACACGTCTGAAAGGCATCAAGGCCCTGGTGGTGGACCCACGGCAAACCAGTCAGACCATTCTGCTCAATCATCTGCTGAACTGGAACATGAAAAGTGCTGCCGTGGAAAGTCCTGAAGAGGCGTTGGCGTATCTTAAACATGAAGCCACAGCCGGTGCCCCTTGTGATATTCTCCTTTTGGCCGCCTCCCCCATCCCCCTGGAGGAGTGTCTGGAACTGGGACGTAAAATTACCGAAGATCCCACCATGCCTCCTGTTGGATTGCTGCTCATTACCGGCATCCATGAAAAAAATTGGTTCCTTGAGGCCCGTAAAGTCGGTTTTGCCGCTCACCTGACCAAGCCCTTGCATCGCCATCAACTTCTGGATCGTCTGGTTTCGCTGCTCAATCCAGAATCACCTCCAGAATCGGATCTCGGCACACCAGATCATGCGCCACTCCTCGCGCATGAACCACCCGCCACCATTCGGGTCGAGGAGAGTTCGTCAGAACGTCTCATCCTGTTGGCTGAAGACAATGCCGTCAACCAGAAGGTGGCTCAAATGCAAATCAACCGTCTTGGTTTTACAGTTCATACGGTTGCCAACGGCAAGGATGCCATTCATGCCATGCAATCCGGCTCCTATGCCATGATTCTCATGGATTGCCATATGCCTGTCATGGATGGCATGCAGGCCACTCGTGCCATCCGTCAACTGGAAAATACCGAGAACAGGTCTCGCACCCCTATCATTGCCCTCACCTCCAATGCCCTGACTGGTGATGCACAAAGATGTCTCGACCATGGCATGGATGACACTCTTATCAAA
>JAMOBH010000255.1:0-8153 GCA_039908085.1 Magnetococcus sp. YQC-5 | reverse complement strand
GTTCTCGCTGACTCTCTTTGACGAGATTTGTCTCAATTTTGCATCCGCGAGCATGTATTAGGATGGGAGATGTCAAAAAAATCGGCTTTTTCTGCCAGGCACTAAATATTGAAAATGTTCCTAATTTACGGGAACTATAAACCATGAAGAGTTTATCTGCCTCTTGATAGACAACTCGACCTCTAGGAACTTCCTCATATTCCAATAATTTATACTTCGGAACATGAACACGGAGTTGACGCCAAACACGTTCATGGGTCTGATCAATATCTTTAAAGCCTCCACGTGTCGGAACTTCCTTAATCGGTTCGCTAACAGGGAAAAGAATTCTCCCCTCATCAAACCAAAAAAGGCCGATCATTGGAAGACCAGCTTTCCTATTCTCTACTGCTTGTTTATTCCGAGTAGCAACGTTTTCCAACAGCAAAGAAGCTAATACTTCTATTTCACATTCGTCAGGCATTTCAAATACCCCTTCATAGACATCGATTTTGGTCCGTTAGAGGCGTCTTTGGTAGGGGGCCTTAGTGTGGCTACGTCGAATTTATTTCATACGCTTTTTTTAAAGTGTTGGGAAGAATCTCCAACATCTTCTCTTGGCTAAAACCAAAACAATCACATGCACCTGATTTGATCAGAGATTTGATATTACGTTTTATTTTTTTGATTTTAAAATTACTTTTGACAACAACACTACATAGCGCAAACAAATCCGAAAATAATTCGCAACACCTGCTTAGGACAATAATTTCTGCTACTTCTCTCTCAACGTTATTGACTCCTGAAAGACCAAATCGGATATGGATATTTTCTATAGTAAAATTAGAATATGATTTATTGATATCTGGAGGCAAGACTGATATATTCATGGATTGACATTGTTCAAGAAATTTAACTTGTTTTTTTGCATTGCCTAAATTGATTTGGAGAACCGAAGCCATGAATGGAAGAGGGTAATGAGTCTTGAGCCAATCTAATCGGAAGGCAAGTATTTCATTTCCAATGGTTTCGCTATTGCTATTCACATTAGGTTTGAAACAATCAAATCCATCAAATCCTAAATTTCTCATATTTAATTTTTTGTTGGCTGATTTTTCATAAGTGACATTGATATACTGCTCTATATCAAAAATCATAGTTAAATCACAGACATCTTTAAAGACAAATTTTGAAGTTCCAATATTAACGATTTCCCCTTTTTTACTTTTTGGCAGGTGGTAGCGGCACTTACATTCAGATTCAGTTTGCTTCAAAATGTGCGTCAAGACGTGGTGAATAAGATATTCTCCTCGGTCGCAGCATGTATCAAATTCAAAAACAGCTGAATTGTTATCATTGTTATTTAAAGATAGTTCAAATTGTAGTTTACAATAGATTGGATCAAGGTCTGTGATTTGAAGACACCATGCCGTTAATGAACTGGCAAGAAGACCGCGTCCAGGTCCGGTTGGAATATTGTCACTGACAGCTTTTTTGATGATATCTCTAGCAATCAAAAAATAGGCAGAGTATCCCTTATTTGAAATGATCATCAATTCATGAGTAAGACGATCCAAGTACAATTTTTTAACGTTATCATTGATACTATGAAGGAACCCATGAAGAGCTTGCGTTTCCAATCTAAACTTAAGCCCTTTGATGGCTTCGCTTTTAAGCCAATTATCTAAATTTTCGCCTTCAGGGATATCAATGGAAAAGCAATTTTGCTCTTGCGCGGACATTTATGATTGACTCCTGTAATATGTAAGAATTTACAGTGTTGATCGTTGCACCTTTCCCCCGTTCATCTTCAGTAAGGGGTGCCATCGTCCGAATCTTCTGGCCAGTTTGGTTCAAGCTTGTCTGAAAAGAGTTCATTCAACTCTTTGACAGCTTCTAGAGACAAACCATCTTGTCTGGATTTGTTTTCTTGTGAATTTAAATTATCTTGTCTCATTGGTAGGATTAGTCTTTTTGTAAAGAGGAAGCCATGTCCGTTCTCATAAATAACCCGCATTAATTCTGGTGAGAAACTCTTATGTTTTGCCAGAAAATCAAATATGCCCCCCATTTTCAGAATCCCGATAGTCCCCAGTGCATGAATTTCTCCCTCACCAATGTCATCATATATCCCATGACCTTGGAGTCCCCGAAGAGATGCAAAGAGATACCCAAGTCGCATTGCTATCCAGAATCGAGGAACTACCTTTTCGATTTCCGGGATGAGTTTGTAAGCATAGGTAAGAATGCCAATAGCCATGTATGTTGGCAGGTAGATAAAATCCACCCTGGCGTCACTAGGCATGTTGGGATCCAGAAATATGGCCCAGGATCCAGCAAGGTATTGGTCGGAGTCACATTGGTCGGCAACAAGGGAATTGCATAGTTTGATTAGATCACTCTCTTTGAAGTAGGGTTGCGGGTAATTTCCGCTGCTCAATAGTTTAAGTGTTTCAAAAAGCTTCTTGGAGACATTAAAAGCCCAGGTGATTCTATCGTTGAGGGATTTATCAAAGTCTCTTTCGACGAGTTCAAAAGTATAGGCTAGTTCAGCACGTTTGGTAGATCGGAGCCTATTTATATATTCTGAAGACAAAAACTCTCTGCCATTTAACAAATGGTGGATATATTGTGACTCTGGGCTAAGTCCTTCTCGGATACTGAATGGGTTAGCTATATAAGTCCATGCTTTTACTTTAACTCCGTCAGCAGTGATTACATGAACTGATTTTCTGCTGTAATGTTCTGGACAGCCCTCAAATGTATCCATCTTTACCATCTTGGATTCTACCCAGCCATCATCCCCATCTTTTTGATTAGCGTCAATCAATTCATAAAGTACACCCTCCACAATGGATTTTTGATCTGGATTGATATTGGCATAACCAACGCCTGATTTATTCTTGGCAAGTTTGTTGAAAGTTAATGTGAATCCCAGCAGAGTTGCTTTGTTAGCAGATATATATTGGCCGATTCTTTCCTTGAAGCGAATCGGATTCATATTGGAACCATAAGCAAAATAGTATCGGATAGGTGTTGTCATATCTTCTTTACAATCCGAATGACCGACATCAAACCACTCACCATCATCATGGATTTCAACATTCGGAAACAAATCTGGGTATTTGTCCCTGTTAAATGTGTGGATCGGGACTAATATTTTCGGGTTGAGAGCATCAGATAGTTTCCTAAGATCCTGTGTCGAAGCATGGCCGGATGTGTGGATTTCAGTCAAAGAGATGCCCGTTCGTTTAAGCCATTCTACAAAAGGCTTGAATCGTTCTGTTTTCAGATAGCCATTCCAAAGAGAGTAAACCACGGAGGCTCCCTCCAGGCAGTTAGTCTCTTCCAAATCCTTTATCATTGACGGCCTAAATAAAAGTACAGATTTGCTGGCCTCTAAAGCCAAATGATCTGGATATATACGATTTTTTTTGCATGGGTCGATAATATGGAAAAGTTTTTTTTGCTTGATGAGGCGGCGTTCCCATTCAGGAAGAAACATCCTTACGTTTTTCCAAGATCCTTGAGGAATGCTCGAATTTTCTGTGGCAGCTAAAATTGCGGATGCATAGCCATCGATTATCAATTGCCTTCCCGTTCGCTTGCATGCACGGAAAATGGTCACTACCCTGTCAATATTTTGGGCAGAAGCGAACATTAAGACCATTCCTTTGGTCTCATTAAAATGTTTCGTCAGACTTGTTTCTAACTCTGACTCAGTGGGAAATTGTTTGTCTGGATCAAGCCTACCGATTGAAGACCCTTCCATCAAAAGCATATCAACCCCTATTGGAGGGGTCTTCACAAATCGCTCAAACAAAGCCGACTTGCGACCATGCGATCGAAAATCGGCTGAGTAAAAAAGTTTTCTATCGCAAGCTTCCAAAAGAAAGGCATAACTATCGAATGCGCTGTGGTCAACCAAAAAAGGGGTCACTACGAATGGACCAATGGTCAATGATTCCCGATCTCTAAGGATTATTGTATTTTTGAACTGACTAACTCTTCCTGGCACAAAATCGGATGCGGCTTGAATAATCCTCTGTGCTGCGGCACCTATGCCGATGGGTACACCAGTCGGCAGGAGGTCTGACAACCCATAGTGGTCAGGGTGGGGATGACTGATAAGGACCGCAAGCAAGTCAGCATCATCCTCTCGAAACCCCTGGACAAAAGGAAGAAGACTTTCTCGTTTTTCTTCCCCCCTGTCGTCAAAGTCTAAAGGAAGCCCAAGGTCCAAGACGATGCGTTTACCTTGAGCTTCAATTTCTATACAAGTTCCGCCGATTTCCTGGGTGCCCCGATGAATACATACTCTCATACTTGTTCTCCATGCAGCAGCATTCTGAATATCCCATCGGGAAGCATCTGCGTATGATGCACAGAATCGTGCATCCACGATGAAAACCTCATTGGCCTGTGAAAAACGGTTCCCTCCTCCTTACTTCGCTGGAGAAGAGATTTTGTAACTACCTGGACCAATTTTATTTTTTTTCAAACTTCAGGTCACTGGTCAAGTTTTCAGGATTTCCTTTCATTAATAAGCGGTTAGACCCAAGTTTCTCTTGTAGTTTTTCACGGTGAGGTCTCCACGCTGCACCATTCTTCTGGTCCATGTCAAACCCGAAAATGATTAAGCGTGGTTGATTTGATATAGAGATTCCCTTACTGCCCAGCTTGATAACTTTTTTACAAATATCTCTTTTTGCAGAGGAGATGCTCTCTCCATTGAGATCCACCAAATTTTGGACAATTTTGAGGTATGAATTCAGGAGGTTCTCTTTGCATTGTTGAATAAGCTCTTCATAACTGCCAATTTGACGAAGGACCGGTGCATCACCATTTTTTGCTCTAAGTTCCTTATTGTTGAAGTGTTTGGCTTCAAAAAATCTTAATTCAACCCCATTGTCTGTTTCCTGAAAAAGAGCCAAGTCAATACGTTTGGCTGATTTTGTTCCTTCTTGGTTTTCACCTGTCAGGGCAATTTCAACATCCACCACATTCGGATTAGCACAAATAATAGTATCAACTCCCTCTTTTTCTTCTCCTGAGAATGGAATTGAAGCTGCGATCAAGTCCTGTGTCTTATTTAAAGAATTAATAAAAGGTAGTTTGAAATCACTCCCTAATTTTCCGTTGTCCCAGGTAATGTATGGAGATTTTTCAGAAGGGCTAAGAATGTATTTGTAATGAGTTTGACAGATTAATTGGTCTCCATCAAATTTCATCAAAAGGATATTGTTCCCCTGATGGTATACATTTAAATAGTTATTGCGAATGCCTATTGTGAACTTTGGATGATCAGCAATCTTTTTCCACCACCCATCTTTATTGTATTCCTTGTTAAGCCTATCAACAAAAATTTGGTCTAATCCTCTCCGAAATTCACATTCCATTTTGATTCTCCCAACAGGTTGGACCCGCAGTGGTCGTGGATAATGATGCCAATCATACCTGCCAGCATGCTACCACGTTTGGTAAAAAGTCAAAAGGGCTGTCGATGCGATATGCAACCAGTGGAGGGTGTTGGGGGGCGGTTCTCCGCCCCCCAAGGTCTTCATTCAGTGCTTGCACGCTCACCAGCTATAAAGAGCAAACAGTTTGACCAAAAAAAAGAGGGAAGAGACCCCGCCACCAATCAACAACAAGGCAAACAGACGCGGCCACTCACGCACCCCATGCAAAAACCGCTGTCGCACCCCCTCGGCATCCACCCAATGATTGGCCCAAGACTCGAATCTTTTAAGACTGCTGGGCCGAAGCAGAATAAACACCCCGATTGTCAAAGTGAAAAAATTCCCTGGCACCACAAAAAAAATCAAACTTTCCCACCACCACCATGCCTGTATGGTCTCTCCGAGTCCGGCCATGGTCAACAGCTCAATTTGCTTGAAATAGGTGCCAATTTCTATCAAAGTCACAAACGATCCCAGGATAATGGCTCCCCCAAACCATCGATGATGACGATAGAAAAACCGTTCCACCCGCACAGAACGAGAGAGAATCTGCCAATCCCGCAGGACATCCTTGGTCGAATAATTCAGAAGAACAGTGACATCGGGATTCAACAGTAACCAACTCCCCAGCAGCAGACCACATAATGTCCCGACCACGGCCAGTATCAACAGAATTGACAACAGCGTTAATGTGAGCGTCATTTGAATCAATGCCTCTTTTTTCCCATAGCCGCAGAACTCATGTCCCACATGGGCATGAAAATACCCAATGCCAACACCAATACCATGGCACCAATCACCGTCAAAAGGATGGGTTCAATGGCAGAACTTAACCCTTTCACCTCGTATTCCACCTCGCGTTCATAAAATTCGGCCACTTCCCCCATCATTTCGTCCATGCCCCCGGTCTCTTCACCGACGGCCATCATTTGCAACACCAAAGGGGTAAACAACGTGCTGTTGTAGGCAGCCTGAGTGAGACTTTCGCCCCGTTCGATTCCTTCCCGCATTCCGGCAATCCGTTGCGCCATATAGGCGTTGTCCACCGCCTCTTCCACGGCTGTCAGAATTTGAATGACCGACAATCCCGCCCGCGATCCCATGGAAAAGGCCCTGGAAAACCGGGCCAATGTGGCCCGATTGATAATGGATCCAACCAGTGGCAGTTTCAACCGTGTATGATCCCACCACAATTGGCCATCAACTGTCTTGATGTAGGTCAAAAAACTGTATACTGTTATTATCGTCGCAATGATGATATATGCTGCATAGTTTTTGACAAACGACGAAGTCCCCAGCAGAATCTTGGTGGCCAGGGGCAGATCTGTCTGCATCTTGCCAAACATCCCGGCAAAAGCCGGAATCACAAAATAGTTGACGATAAACATGGCAATGATAATGGCTATAATAACAAAAGTTGGATACCGCAAGGCACTTTTGATCTGTCTGCGGGTATTTTTGTCCACCTCCATGTACTCAAACAACTGCTTGAAAGATTCATCCATGCGGCCTGTTTCTTCACCCATACGGATGATGCGCACAAACAATCGATCAAAAATTTTGGGATGTTCAGCCAACGCCGTAGATAAATCCTTACCCCCTTGCAGATCCTCGATAATCTGCGTCATGGCCTGCTTGAGTTTTTTGTTGACGGTACTTTCCACCAATCCCTGAAACGACCGGACCAATGAGACTCCAGACTTGGTGAGGGTATACATCTGGCGGGCAAAAAGAATCCGGTCATCATCGGTAGGCCATTCAATTAAAAAACTCAACTCGATTGCACCCCCACCACCATCACCTGAAGTGATCTCTTGCACCTCCAAAGGATCAATGCGACGGTTGAACAGTTGTTCCAAAACCGCATCGACATTCGGGCCATTGATCACCCCTTGCACCTGTTTGCCTTCGCTACGTCCTGTAAAACGAAATGCAGGCATCTTGGCCTCTCTTGAATGAATGGGGGAAAAATGGGATTGGGTCCAGGGGCGAGAAGCCCTTGGTGGGGTTTTGGGCGTGTGTCACAATCTCAAGCAATCATATACCATTTCAGCCCGTCAGGATGGATCCTTCATCTCATCTTTCGATGCATCAGTCTCTTCCTCGACCACGGTTGGTTTGTCTTCGGTGACATCCACATCGCTGACCAGACGCATCACCTCTTCCAGGGTGGTGATGCCTTTCAAGGCATATTCCAGGGCGGCCTTGTGCAGGGGGACAAATCCAGATTGATGCTCGGCTTGCTGCATAAAACCCGTTGTGTCATTATTACGCAACGCTTCTGCCAAGGAACTGCGCATCTCCAACAGTTCCACCACCGCGACCCGACCCCGGTATCCAGAACGGTTGCATTGAGGACACCCCTTGCCTCGACTCAATCGTATTCCTGTGGCTGGTTTGCCCAGAAGACCTTGCAGCAGAATGGCATCCGCTGGATCCGGGTCTGTGATTTCAACACAATCCGTACAAATGCGCCGCACCAGCCGTTGGGCCAGAATGCACTTCAGGGCAGACGAGACCGCGTATCCCTCGACCCCCATTTCCACCAAACGAATGGCTGTAGCCACGGCACTGTTGGTATGAAGTGTGGATAACACCAGATGTCCGGTCAAGGCCGCACGAATGGCGATTTCGGCGGTTTCCTGGTCACGCATCTCTCCCACCAGGACAATGTCTGGATCTTGGCGCAATACGGTACGCAATACTTTGGCAAAG
>JAMOBH010000010.1:0-34526 GCA_039908085.1 Magnetococcus sp. YQC-5 | reverse complement strand
TTCCTAACTTCCGTAAAAATTTACCCTTGCAAGGGTGTTGAGGGGCGGTTCATCGCATCTCAAGATATTGATTTTTTTTGAAAATATTAAAAACCTACCCTTGTAAGGGAATGATTCCCCCTGGTGGGGTCCAGGGGCGAGAGCCACTAAACCAACCATTCCAAGAGGGTCAGGGTTTAATCCATTTCACCAACATTTTTAAAATTGTTCCGGCTTAAGTGGAAGGCCAAATCATGACACTGTAGGGTTATCAAAGATTGATTTAAGTCTTTCATATGTTGGCTTGAAAGTAATCTAATGGTATCTCTTCAAAGCAAGCAACAATGAGTGTTTAACAGGCACACATACTTGGTTTTTTTTGGTTGTTGTTGTGTTTGTTGACCTGATCCAAAAAATAACGTATCATTGCATTTTTATCAGGGTCGTCTTGCAGATCAAGTTGAAGAGCCAAGATACGTGGATAAAGATCATGCGAAAGCAAAATTGGACGTTCATGCCTTTCTTTCAGAAGGGGATCTGAACGGTTTTCAATACGCAACCAGGAGGCAGTGTCATGACGCAGGCTGCAACGTTCGAAGATGTCTGGCAGATGTTCCAGGAAATGATTCGTGAGGATCGGGAACGGTGGGTGAAACTCGATCTCAAGACGCAGGAGACTGACCGCATAGTCAAGGAGACGTCAGAGCAATTGAAGGAGACCGACCGCATACTGCAGGAGACCACCCGTACGGTCAAGGAGACCTCAGCGTACTTGAAAGAGGTCGGTCACAGGGTTGATCAGGTTACCAGGAATATCGACAGGCTTGGCGGGCGGGTCGATCAGGTTTCCAAGAATATCGACAGGCTTGGCGGGCGTTTGGGGGAGTTTGTGGAGGGATTGGTTGCTCCTGCGTGCAGAATGCTGTTTGCTCAAAGAGGCATTCCGGTTCACAGAGTCAGCCGACGGGTGGAAGCCGATCTTCCAGGTGGACGCCATATGGAAATTGACTTGTTTGTGGTGAATACGGACGCCGTGTCACTGGTGGAAGTCAAAAGCAAACTGACGGTAGACGATGTACGAGACCATTTGGAACACATGTCCGAGTTCAAGGAGTTTTGCCCGGAACATGCCGACAAGAAGGTGTTTGGCGCGGTTGCCGGGATGGTGGTTGAAGATCACGTCATTCGTTTCGCCATAAGCAAGGGGTTGTTCGTCATGGTGCAGGCTGGGGATGCGGTGCGACTGGCTAACGAATCGGGGTTTGTGCCACGCGTCTGGTGATGTGGTGGGCCTATTGACTGATCGCACGGATGGCACTCATCACCGTGCTGTTGGTTTGACCCGATGGCAGTACCACCCCGGTATCAAGGGTGGAGGCCCCGTTCAATTGGCGCAGAATCAACACCCCATCCGTGGCATCCACGCTACCGCTCTGGTCCACATCCAATTTCGTCCCAAGGGTGTTGAGCGTGGTCATGATGGTGGTATTGGTCTGACCGGTTGGCAGCACCACCCCGGTATCGATGGTGGAGGCCCCATTCAATTTGCGCAGAATCAAGACTCCATCCGTTGCATCCACGGCACCGTTTTTGTCCACATCGAGTGGCGGGGCGGTTGGGCTGGCAGTCGTGGTGATATTGAGGGTTTTTCCGGAGAGTTTGACCTGAACCCCTGTTGCGGCTGAGGGGACTCCGTTGACGGTCAAATCAACAGTCGCATGGCTGGTGTCGGTCATGAGTGTGAAACGGCCTTGAGCATCGGTGATGGCTGTTTCATGGCCATTGGTTTGAATGAGGGCATTGGCCACAGGGGTTTGGTCGGGATTCGTGAGATAGGCCACCAATGGAATCACGATGGGACCGTAGGGGCGGTAGATTTTCAGGTCATATTCCGTATCAGCCCCGAACAGGTTGCCACCGAACTGACTGGCTTTGACAAAGTAGACCCCATTTTTTGCTGCGGTAAAGGTGATTTTCTCTGCACCTCCAAAGGCATGGTCATTGACAGATTTCATGATCGGAGTCACGCCGTCCGCATCAAAGAGTTCCAGGATCAGATCGGCATTTTTGCCCGGATGGATGGCTTCAATGGCATAGGTGACATCCTTGATCCCATAAAATTTGACCCAATCGACATCATTGGTTGTATGTGTATTGTGGTGTTGGGGGTTGGTATCGTTGAGAACAATAATGCTGGCCTGTGCGGCGGTGTTGTCTGGTTCGAATTCGTCCTGGCCCACTTGGATGGTTACGGATTTGGGCAAGGATGTCCATTTTTCGCCGTCGTTGGCCTGGGCATAGAATGAGATGATATACTGACCTGTTCCCGTAAAGCCGCTGAAAGTGCTGTCGAAAGTCGCTTCATACCGCTTGGTTGTCGCATTGAATTTCAACGACAGAATGGGTAGGTTTGTGATCGCTTCGTTACTGTCCTTGCCGGTTCCAGGCGGGACGACCACACCCCACACCCGGTCAATTTTACTGGCATCTTGTTGGAGTTGGACCCAGAGGGTCAAACCAGAACCTTTTTCCTCCATGTAGGAATCGGGGATCGAGTCGATGATTTCCGGGAACACCGCTGCCGTGAAAAACGGGGTGCCCAAATAGGTCGTACTGACGAGGTCCGTGTCTATGCTGGCACTATAAACCCCATCGGAATTGGCATCCATAATGGGATTTTGTTGCTGTTTGCTGGCAGCCCGACTCGCCTGAACACTGGCGGAAAAACTGTCACGCAGATTTTTGCCCATCAGAATGTACTTCCAGAAAACACTGGAAAAGGATTGATCCCCATTGGAAGCGAAAGAGGCCAATTCCGTGGTGTCAGTGCTGGTGATGATAATTCTTGGCATCCCCTTGGGCGGGATCAAGTCGCGCACGAAGCTTCCAGAGAAGCAGGCATCCATGATCAAAATCACCTTGGTCCCGGTTTTGGTTTGCAAGGCATTCAACCACTCTTGCAGTTTGGCGGCTGTAAGGATGTCGGCCTGACTGCGCCGGGGTTTTGTGATCAGGAACTGGCCATTCAGTCCATGGTCCACCATATAGAGGATGAGGGGCTTTTTATTGTTGACATATCCGCCTGCCCAGTTGGCAATGGCCTCTTCCAGTGCTTTCGAGCTGGCCAATCCGTCGATGTCACTGATTGTGTCATTGTCCAGATCCTGATGGATGTTCATGCTGAGATAACGGATATTCTGTTTCGTAATACCTTTTTTACGCAGAACCGTATAAGCGAAATTGGCCACATGGTTGGTGGCGGACCATAAATAATCTTCAAGATCGCCTCCGGCCACGATGATGGCGCGGGCATCCTGTTCCGATTCCACGGCTGTGGCGGTGAAATTGCTTTTGAGTTGGTTGGTTGTGATTGAAGTCAGGGTGAGAGAGGAGGGGGTGAAGGTATACCCGGTTTTGTCAAGCATGACTGTGCCGGACCAGCCCAAATTGGGCAGTTCCCACGTGTATTGACCGGATCCGTTGGTATAAATAATGGATTTTCTCTTGTTGTCATCCATAAAAGTGACGGCAACGTCCGGGATGGGTTTCCCGGTGCCATCCAGAATGGCACCAGAGACCAGGATTTTGTCGGTATAGGTGATGGTGCTGGCCTGGGTGATCAGGTGTCCGGCTTTGTCTGTTGCACGAGCTGTAATTTTATAAGTCTTGCCAGGGATCAATGTCACAGAAGGTGAATAAGCCCATGTTTTCCAACCATCTGCCGAAGCAGTGGGAATCCAGGCCGGGGTGGAACTGGAGATGAGAAATCCACCTTTATTTTCAACCAGGTAGTAGGTATCATAGGTGATTTGCAATTCAACTTTGTCAATCCCGATTCCGTCTGGATCTGTAATGGCACCTTTTATTTCCACCAAAGGATCGTATGAGTTGAATGTAAAGCCATCGGTCGGGCTGCTGATGGCCACTGTGGGCAACGTGGGTTGGATCTCTTTGATTGCAAAATCGACTCCAGCCGACAGTTTGTTTGACAGCGATATCCGACTTGGATCAGCCAAAACGTCCAAGGTGAGGGAGAAATGGGCTGCGGTGTATTCGGTCCCAAGATCGAATTGGCATGTCATCAGAACCCCATTCTGGACGCCATCATTGGAAAATCCGGCCAGGGTGACTGTATTTTTGTCATAATTGAATTCGCCGTAGCCACTACCACGATACGTACAAGAGGCCGCAGGGAAGGTGACGCCCGCAGGACCGGTCAAGAGGATGCCAAACGCTCCAAGGGTGTATTGTGTATTTTTATATTCAAGCGTAAAGAATCGCTTGCCGGCTGCTGACGCTGTTTCTGTGGCGAGGAGTGTCATGGAACAAATAATAATAAAAATAATTGGACGCATAACGCTCAACCTTTTAATTAAAGAATACCTGCACTTTTGACTGGGCAGCACCCTATTGGACCCCTTCAAAGCCAACAATCATGTTTATTGGGCAGGAACCCCTGTTTGGATGATATCGATTGCTGTCGGGTCTGTTGACCCAACTCAAAAAACAGCGTAGAATTGCATACTATATCAAGATCGTCTGCGGATCAAATTGAAAAATTGAAGTGCCTGCCAGTTGGAAGAGCCAAAGAACCAAGTGGAGGAGTTTACCAATACACAACAGGAGGAAATGCCATGACGCAAGCTGCAACATTCGATGATGTCTGGAGGATGTTCCAGGAAATGATTCGTGAGGATCGGGAACGATGGGTGAAACTTGATCTCAAGACGCAGGAGACCGCTCGCACGGTTCAGGAGACCTCTGAGCAAATGAAGGAGACCGACCGCAAGATGCAGGAGACCGACCGCAAGATGCAGGAGACCGACCGCAAGATGCAGGAGACCGACCAGCAAATGAAGGAGACCGACCGCATGGTTAAAGAAACCACACGCACGGTTAAGGAAACCTCTGCGTACTTGAACATGGTCGGTCAGAGGGTCGATCAGGTTACCAGGAATATCGACAGGCTTGGCGAGCGGGTCGATCAGGTTACCAAGAATATCGACAGGCTTGGCGAGCGGGTCGATCAGGTTACCAAGAATATCGACAGGCTTGGCGGGCGTTTGGGGGAATTTGTGGAGGGATTGGTCGCTCCAGCATGCAGAACGTTGTTTGCTCAAAGAGGCATCCCGGTTCACAAAGTCAGCCGACGGGTGGAAGCTGATCTTCCAGGGGGACGCCATATGGAAATCGACCTGTTTGTGGTGAATACGGACTCTGTGTCATTGGTGGAAGTCAAGAGCAAACTGACGGTAGATGATGTGCGAGACCATTTGGAACATATGTCCGAGTTCAAGGAGTTTTTTCCGGAACATGCCGACAAAAAGGTGTTTGGCGCGGTTGCCGGGATGGTGGTTGAAGATAACGTGATTCGTTTTGCCATCAGCAAAGGGTTGTTCGTTCTGGTGCAGGCCGGGGATTCGGTGCGATTGGCTAATGATGAGGGGTTTGTGCCACGCACTTGGTGAGGGGCATCATTGTTGACAGGATTGAATATGAAAAAAATATTTTTTTTATTGCGTATCGGTTTGGTTC
Source organism: Magnetococcus sp. YQC-5 (assembly GCA_039908085.1). Lineage (GTDB taxonomy): Bacteria > Pseudomonadota > Magnetococcia > Magnetococcales > Magnetaquicoccaceae > Magnetaquiglobus. Next base: position 29,012 of record JAMOBH010000010.1, on the reverse strand, counting down.
TGTTCTTCGGCTGGTCCGGTGTGTTGATGGCGGGTCCAGGCGATGTCGCCCCTCCTCCAGATGGCAGGATTGATCCTGTGGATGCCTTGGCGGCTTTTCAGATGTCTTTGGGTCAGTTGCCAAAAGACATGGATGCCGATGTCGCTCCGTTGGGCACTCCAAATGGCACCATAGAGATTGAAGATGCACTCACAATTTTAAGAAATTATTTGAAGCAAGTCACGATCACCAGGTCCAGCAAAAGTATCGTTCCGACTACCAGCACAATAGCAACCACCACGGTTGCGGCAACTACAACGGTTAAACCAACCACCACGGTTGCCTCGACCACCACAACATCTAAACCAACCACCACGACTACAACGGTTAAACCAACCACCACGGTTGCCTCGACCACCACAATCGCTGCAACGACCACGGTTCAAACCATTTTCAGTCCTGCTCTTGCACCAGTACCTCAGACAGGCCAGACTGTTTCTTATATGGCGCGTGATGATGGCGATTTGAAAACAGGTGTGGTGTGGCCTTCCCCACGTTTCAAGGACAATGGTAACGGTACTGTCACCGATAATCTGACTGGTTTGATTTGGTTGAAGAATGCTAACTGTTTTAATGAACAGACATGGGATAATGCCTTGGCCAAAGCCAATACGTTGGCCAGTGGTGCGTGTGGTCTAAGCGATGGTTCTGGTGCTGGAGATTGGCGACTCCCCAATCGCAAGGAACTGAGAAGTTTGGTGGATTATGGACGTATTGATCCGGCATTGCCAACAGGTCATCCATTTGTTGGTGCCCAGTCCGACGGCTATTGGTCGAGTACTACCCGCGCCGACGGCACGTCCCGCGCTTGGCTCGTGTACCTCAGCTACGGCGACGTCGGAGTCAATGGCAAGACGACCACGTATTATGTCTGGCCCATCAGAGGCGGACAATGATATTTTAGTGTTTTGATTATTTTAGTAATTTATAGGTGAGTGCAGAGAGGAAAGACTTTTCTTCTTTGCCCGGCGGATCAAAAAAAATTTTTTTTATCTCAATTATGAAGGCTGGTTTGTTAACAATAAAAAGTATGGAGTCGTTTGATAATGGTAACAAAATTATATTTGGGTGTTTTGATTGGCTTTTTTATACTCGTTGGAGCAGTTTTTTCCAGTTGGGCGGTTGATGCTCCAATTCCACAGAGTGGACAAACGATTGTATATGGCACCAGGGATGATGGAGCACTGCACAAAGGGATTCTTTTACCATCCTCTCGTTTCAGTGATTTGGGAGATGGCACGGTCAAAGATCTTTTGACTAACCTGATTTGGATGAAAAATGCCAATTGCTGGAACAGTATGACGTGGTTCAATGCTATGGGTAAGGTCAATAGTTTGAATAAAGGCAATGTTACTTGTACAGGATATAGTGGTCATGCTACAGATTGGCGTTTACCTTCGGTCAACGAACTGGAAAGTTTGGTGGATCTTGGGCATTTCAATCCGGCCTTGCCAACTGGTCATCTATTTGTTGGTGCCCAGGCTGACAATTATTGGTCAAGTACTAGCAACGCCAGCTTCACATCTGACGCGTGGGTTGTGTATTTCAACTATGGCTATGTCGGTTTCAACGAAAAGCCGACCACGAACTATGTCTGGCCCGTCAGAGGAGGACAATGATACTTGGGTGATTTGATTGTTTGAGTTATTTAGAGGGTGATTGCAGAGAGGGGAGACTTTCCCTCTTTGCCCGGCGGAGCCAAAAAATTTTTTTTTGATTGATCGGTCGATTACCGGAGAGGAAACATCTTAAGCATGGTGATGATGAACACGGCCTGCCCGGCGGCTACGCCGAACATCCACTGGATGGTCTCGGCTTTGGCTGCCAAGATGGCTTCCTTGATGTCGCCTTTGGTAGCCAACTCATCGAGGCGTGAGTCCCGCACTTCACGCAAAGCAGATACAACCTCATCGGCCTGGTTGTCAGTAAAGCCAGCCGCCTTGAAACGTTTGGCATAGGACAAGGTGTCAAAAGTCGCAGCAATGGCCATGGCGGTTCTCCATTTTGGATGGATGATGAAAAGAGCTTATCACGGAATCCAAAGGCGTGCAACCCTTTGTTTGACATCACCCATCATGCGGAAAATTGAGGTCGGAGTCTTTAAGTTGAGATGTCATGGCGTAGGACGTGGAGTCGATGACGCGCTTGGCATCGGAATTTTGTTGGTGTTTTGTTCATGAGTTGGTGCAGGAATGCGCATCTCCTGGGCAAACGGGGCAGGGATGCCGGTTGGTTGAACCATCTTCATCACTGCAAACAACGCACCAATAATCATCGCAGTCTGGGCGACAAACATGCCCGCTGTCCATTTGATCGTTTCCACTTTGGATGACTCGATGTCCCGCTTCAGATTGGATTCCATGAGGTTCATATCCTTGCGCAGGTTGGTTTCCATAAGGTTCATATCCTTGCGCAGGTTGGTTTCCATTTCAGCCAGATCCCGCTTGAGTTCCGCCCTGATTGTCTCAATCTTGGTATCCATTTCTTTGATGTCGCGTTTGAGTTCTGTTTGGGATGCTTCAATATCGCGCTTGAGTTCTGTTTGGATGGCTTCGATATCGCGCTTGAGTTCTGTTTTGGTTTCTTCGATATCCCGTTTGAGATTGGCTTCAATAAGGGCTATATCCCGTTTGATATCCAGTACATTGGCATCCACTCTGGCCACATCTGCTTTGGTGGAAAGTTGGTGATCCAATATCTCCATGAGTAAACTGACCTGCTCTTCAGCTTGGGCTTCCGAAAACCCGGTCGCCATCATTCTTTTGATAAATTTGTGCGTGTCAAAGGCTGTATTCATGGCTCAAGATCTCTTGCGGTCAGATGGGAGGTCGGTCATCAGATTACCAGGATTTGTTGCGGAATTTCAACAAAAATACACTTGGTCGCATGCAATCAACACGGCGGGAGATTTTTGGATCAGGTGGGTTCAGACCCCTCCTTGGGAGAAACTTCCTGGGGAGGCGGTGAACCGCCTCCCCAGACCCCTCCACCCTTTTTTTAATTTTTTTGTTTTTTTTATGGGGGTGGCTTTATTTCAGATGTGCCAAAAATCTGGCCTCCATCTCGGTTGCGGGAATGGGCCGACTGATCAGATACCCTTGCAGTTCGTCACAGCCCAGTGAGGTCAATAAATCTCGTTGCGCTTGTTCTTCCGCTCCTTCCGCAGTGGTGCGCAGATTCAGTGTATGCGCCATGGTGATGATGGCATGCGTGATCGCGGCATCCTCTCGGTTGGTGTTGATCTCACGCACAAAAGAACGGTCAATCTTGAGTATATGCACAGGCAAACGTCGCAAATGCGAAAATGAAGAATATCCCGTGCCAAAATCATCCACAGCCAAATGAATCGACATGTCCCGCAAGGCATGCAAAGAGTTCATGGCATGGGTCATATCATGCATGACAATGGCTTCGGTCAGTTCCAACTCCAGGGCATGTGGGTCCAGTTTGACCACTTCCAAAGCCTGTTGAATCACCGCCACCAAATCCCGGCGTCCAAACAGGTGATGCGACAAATTGAGTGACAAACGCAAATCAGGATATCCCGATGTGCGCCATGCCTTGGCCTGCTGACATACCTCCTGCAACATCCACAGATCAATGGCCTCAATCAATCCCAACTCTTCAGCCAGGGGGAGAAACGCACCTGGGGCAATCAACTTGTCGCCCCCACGCCGCCAACGCACCAAAGCCTCGGCCCCAACCAAACGGTCTTCCCGCAAATCCCAACGGGGTTGAAAATGGGCTTCCAACTCTCCACGCTCAATGGCTCGACGTAAATCGCTCTCCATCGAAAGACGTTGGGCACCCTTCTGGTTCATTTCAACAGAGAAAAAATAAAACTGATTTTTGCCCTGGGCCTTGGCATAATTGGTGGCAATATTGGCGTTTTTGAGCAATTCGTCCGGCGTGGAACCGTTGTCAGGAAAAAGACTGATCCCAATACTGGCCGTGACAAATACTTCCTGATTATTCGATAACAATAATGGTAAACTGACCGCATGGGAAATTTTTTTGGCCAGTTGAATGATGTCCTCTGCCTTGGCCATATCCATCAACAAAATAAGAAATTCATCTCCGCTGATGCGCGCAACCGTGTCCCCTTCCCGCACACACGTGCGTAAACGATTGGCTGTTTCCTTGAGCAGTTCATCTCCGGCTCGATGGCCCAGCGTCTCATTGATCGTCTTGAAACGGTCGAGGGCGCAATGCATGAGACCAACGTTGATCTTACGCCAGGGCGCGCGCGTGAGTTTCTGACTCAGACGCTCAATCAACAACGAACGGTTGGGCAGTTGCGTAAGGACATCAAAATTGGCCAGAAAGTGCAGTTGCTCTTCGTTGTGTTTGCGTTGTCGGATATCCTGGGCCAAAATGACCATGCCCGTGATGGACTCGCCGTTTTTCAGCAAATTACTGGAAATGGAAACCGGCACCTCACGACCATCGCGTGTATGAAATGAGGTCTCCTGGCAGCGGTAGATCCGGTTGGCCAGCAGATCGCGAAACATCAACGCGCAAAACGCCGGGTCTGGCAGCAACTGGTCCAGATGACGTCCCAGCAACTGTTCCTCTTGCTCTTCGAGGAGATCCAGCAGAGCCTTGTTGACCCTCTGGATGCGGTTTTCCATGTCCAGAACCAGCAGACTGTCCACCATCGCACTCATGACGTGTTCGGTGAAGGCCTTGGAATCCGTGGTCTGGCTCAGGGTGTGCATCATCTGGTTGAACGAGCGGGCCAGGATGCCCAGTTCATCATGGGATTTTTCATCCACGCGCATCGTGAAATCAAGATCCCCATTGGCGATTTTTTGTGCCGAATGGGTCAAATTCTGGAGTGGCCTGGTAATCCGCAGCACCCAGAACCAGACCGTCACCATGGTCACCAGCAGCGTGATGAACGCAGTCAAGGCAAACAGATGGCGAATGCCAGTCAAGGATGTCTTGCCTTGCAACAGGGCGTGGTGGGGTCGGATGTGCCCCACACTCCACCCAAACGTGGGTAGTGGCCGGAAAGCAATGTGATGTCGTACATCAGCTTCCTCGTACCAACCAGAGCCGGTTTCTCCTTGCTTCATCCGTTCCAGGAGAGCTTGGAATCGGAGCGTGCCATTCAAGGAATCGGTTTTGGGCAGATATTCTGTCAATGGATCTGCCGGCTTGGAATCGGTTGCCAAGACGCTGTTTTTTTGCTTCAGTGGAATCTCCTGGTGGCTGTCGGCAACGATCAAACCAGTGGGATCCAGAATGAACATGCGGCTGGTTTGGTTCTCGTTGGTTCTGTTCGAGGTGTCAGGGCGAATCAATGCCTGAAACAAGGCCACCGGCACTTCATAATGCAACAGGCCTGCCTTGGTGCCATCGGTCAAGATGATGGGCGAAGTGTAAGAAAACACCCATTGTTTGGCGTCTGGTGAGAGGTAGGGGTACTGAATGTGTACTTCGCCTGCCTTGGCAGCCATGGTGGGTTGAAAAAAAGGGCTGTCAGATTCTTCACTGGAAAATTCTTCGGGTGGGGCGATTTTGCCAAAAGTAATGCGGGTATGTTCTTGTCCTGTCTGGTCGATCAGGCAGGTCTCGACAATGGGAAAACGTTTCTGCAGGGAGAGAATCCAACCATCCAATTGATTCTTAAGTGATTGCTGCGTTGGCGTGAATGTGATGTGACCGTTGGTGTCATAATGGTTGCCCGCACGGGTTTCCGGCAGGTTGAAGTACTCCATGAAAGCCGGATGTTCCATGGCCATCAACAAATCGCTTTGGGCTTTTTTGTGGAACAGGTCGATTTTATGGATGACTTCCTGGTTGGCTTGATCCATGGTGTTTTGGGCACTCTCCACCATGGCATCTTCGGTCACCTTGAACGAGATGATGGAATTGATGCCCAGGCTCGCCAAAAGCAGCACGACGAACAACAGGATAAATTTGAATTGTAGTGACATGAGACCCTGAATATTAAATACTTGATTAAGTAAGTATTTGTCGTGTGGTGTTGATTGCTGTAATCGATTAAGTTGTGAATCATTTTCCAAGTATACAGGATGCCAATCCGATGTGTAACCCTTTGATGGTCGGTTTTGCGAAAAATCTATCCAGAGGCAGAAAATCAATCTGCAGGTGCTGCGCATCCAACTCTGGCAGGGGATGGGGGGTGTTGGTGCTGGTGTGGCTATGCCATCCTGGTCATCTTCTGGCTGCGGGGGATGGGGTATGGGAGACCCGTGCGTTGCTGGCTGCCCAGCGTGAGACGACTTTGTCGAGTCGCATGATGGGGCGGGTGGACAAGTTGGTTGTCAAAGAGGGGGATGCCATTCGTCAGGGTCAGGTTTTGGCGAGCATGGATTGTGCGATTCATGAGGCCCGTCAAGCCAAGGCCGAGGCGGAATTGCAGGCGGCCCGTTTCAAGTTGGAAGTGCAGCGTCGTCTGGAAAAATTGCAATCCGGCAGTGCTTTGGATGTCGGGTTGGCCGGGGCCGAGGTGCAAAAGTATGCTGCCGAGCTGGCAGAGATGCGAGCGACCGTTGGGATGTGTGTGATTCAGGCCCCGTTCGATGGTCGGGTGACCGCAGTCAAGGCGGGTTTGCATCAGAGTGTTGCCCAGGGGGTGCCTTTGTATGAAATCCTGGATGACACCTCTTTGGAGGTGCGCTTGATCGTTCCTTCCAAGTGGTTGACTTGGTTGCGGGAGGGTACTCCTTTCACGGTGCGTCTGGATGAGACCGGGGCGGATTATCCGGCCAAGGTGGTGCGTATTGGTGCTAAGATTGACCCGGCCAGTCAGTCGTTGAGTGTGATGGGTGCCATAGTGGGCAAACGCGATGGTCTCATAGCCGGGATGAGCGGTACGGCTCAGTTTGCGGCACCATCTGCGGGATCTCCTGGCTCATGAATACCACGCAGGATTCCCCATGAATACCACCCAGGATTCCCATGGTTTGGCTGCATGTGCGGCGTTGTTGGATTTGGAACGTGAGGCGCGGCGGGCCGAAAGCGAAGTTGAATTGCGGTTTCTGATGGTCAATCGGACCTTGACCGTTTTGCCGGCGGCCCCCATTCTGTTTTGGCGTTTGGGAGCGGGCGGGCAGGGGGCGGTGGAGGCAGCGTCGGGGGTATCGGAAATCGATGCACAGGCCCCTTTGGTGCGTTGGGCCGGTGGGGTCTGCAAGGAACTGGCCAGAGGGGAGGGGGAGCGACGGGCGCGCCGGGTGAAGGCCGAGGAGGTGAGCGGGCGATGGGGGGAAGAGTGGTGTCATTTGGTTCCGCCTCATGGGTTGTGGACACCCCTGATGGCACCGAACGGTTTGTTGCTGGGTGGTTTGTTGTTGTTGCGGCCAGTGGCCTGGGGGGAGGGAGAACAGGAGGTCGCTCAACGGCTGGGAGAGACGTATGCCCATGCCTGGCTGGCTTTGGGGCGGCGTTCTCGTGGGTGGGCCGGGATGCGGGTGGCAGGTTGGCGATGGGCTTTGGGGTTGGGCGTGGTGGCAGCGGGTTTTATTGGTGTTGAACAGTCTTCTTTGGCTCCGGCTGCGGTGGTCCCGGCAGAACCTTGGGTGGTTGCAGCTCCTCTGGATGGGGTGGTCGAGTCTGTGTTGGTGGAGCCGAATGCCCCGGTGCTAAGGGATGACTTGTTGTTCAAGATGGAGGCAACGGCCATTGCCAATCGTCGGGAAATGGCCCTGTTGGCCTTGGAGACCGCACGGGCCGAGTTGTTCAAAGCGCGACAACTTTCATTTTCTGATTTGGAGGCCAAGGCTGGTTTGCCTTTGCTGGAGGCCCGGATTGCCGAAAAGAGCGCGGAAGCCGATTATGCCGATGCCCTGCTCAAACGGACTGTGGTGCGGGCACCGCAAGCCGGGATTGCGATCTATTCAGACCCCAACACCTGGCGGGGACGCCCGGTGGCGGTGGGAGAACGGGTCATGGTCATTGCCGAGCCGAGTCGTGTGGAAATGGAGATCCGTCTCCCTGTGGCGGATGCCGTGGTTTTGACATCTGGGGTCAGGGTGTTGATGTTTTTGCATGTGGATCCGGTTCATCCCCTGGAAGGGGTTTTGACCCGTGCGGCCTACGATGCCGAGATGACCCCGGAAGGGGTTTTGGCCTATCGGATTACGGCCCGTTTTGCCCCGGATCTCCCTCCGCCACGAATTGGTCTCAAGGGGACGGCCAAAATCATTGGTGAAAAGGTGATTTTGTTTTATTATCTGTTTCGACGTCCATGGGCTGCGTTGCGTCAGGCTGTTGGATTTTGAATCATGGCCTTCCATTGAAGCCAAGACAAACTATTGGAGGGTCCAGGGGGCATCATTCCCCTGGTGTGGTTCAGTGACAAAGCGCATAGTGGGGGTTGTGGCAAAGCTCCAATCAATCAAATTCTCTAACATTTTTAAAATTGTCCCAGCTCAAATGGTAGGCATCTCGTTTTGTTGAAAGATCAAAATTATTACGACAAAACCAGACGATAGCCTACACCTGATTCCGTCAGGATATGTTTTGGCACGTTGGGATCATCTTCCAGCTTTCTGCGTAAGTTGGACATGTAAACCCGCAGATAGTGGGTACTGTCAGAATGGTTTGGTCCCCAAACATCACGCAGCAAAACACGATGCGTCATCACCCGCCCGGCGTTGGCAACCAGTTGTGCAAGCAGACGGTATTCAATGGCCGTCAAGTGAACAGTTACTCCGTTCTTGGTCACCATGCGTTGGAGGAAATTCATCTCCACACCTCCAAAGCTGACAACAGCGGCATCATGGGTATGGGTGCGGGCCGAACGGCGCAGCACAGCACGCACTCTGGCCAGAAGTTCAGGCATGCCGAAAGGTTTGCTTAAATAATCATCCGCCCCGGCATCCAATGCCTTGACCTTTTCGGCTTCGTTGATGCGTGCTGAAAGAATCAGAATGGGCAGATTGGACCAGGAACGGATATCTCGGATCACTTCGATGCCATCCAAATCCGGCAAGCCAAGATCTATGATGATCAGGTCAGGACGGCGGGTTCCCACCTCGATCAGCCCTTGTTTGCCTGTTTCAACATCCATCACTTGATACTGTTCGGCTTCCAGAGCGGAACGAACAAATCGGCGAATTTGCGGCTCGTCTTCAATTAGTACGATCATGATCGAAGGCGACTGGCCATCACTCATCACTCTTTCTCCTGTATGGCGAGCAGAGACCCCACCGAACATTTCGTGCTTGCCGTGCTTAAATATTTATTTTGCGTCGAGTTAAAAAGTATCATTCTAAAGTTCCTCCGGGATGACGGGTGGATTTCCAACCGGCAAGAGAATAATGAATCGCGCTCCTCCTTCTGGCGCATTTTCCACCCATACTGAGCCAGCATGGACTTCAACAATGGAGCGCACTATAGCCAATCCCAAACCAAATCCAACAACGGATGATTCCATTTTTCCCCGCACGAACTTTTCAAATAATTTTTGCTCCATGCCTGGGGGAACACCAGGGCCATTATCGCTGACCGCAATTTGGACAAATTCACCCTTCAAGCAGGCCGAAATCGTGATGAGACTTCCGACCGGGGTGTGTTTTGCGGCATTTTCCAAGAGATTATTAATAACCCGTTCCATCAGTCCGGTATCCAACTCCAGCAGGGGGAGGTCGGCAGGCAGGTCGATGCGTACATTATGACGTTTGAGTACGGATGCACAATTCCTCATGGACAGGCCGATCACCTCTTCCAAGGTTTGCCATCCCGGTTTCAAGACGATGTTGCCCATTTGCATGCGGGCCATATCCAGCAGATTGTTGACCATGTTAATGGTGCGGGACACCTCGTCCTGAATGGCAGCAATCAGACCGATATGAGGTTCTGACAACAGGGGCGTTGCGATACGCATGGCATCCACCAAACCGGTAATCACCGTCAATGGGGTACGCAAATCATGTGAGATGGCGGACAACAAGGAGTTGCGCAATCGTTCTGCTTCCATGTTCACCTGGGCATCCTGCGCCAGAATCACGTAATGGACCCGCTCCAAGGCGATGGCGATCAGAGTGGCACTGGTATCCAATAATTGTTGTTGTTCAGGTGGTAGTTCCCATGTCCATTCATCAGGCACCAAAGCCAGTACGCCACACATGCGCGTGGGTGCCTTGAGGGGTACATAAAGGGCATGAGCGGCAGTCAGGGTATCCGTTCCCAAACCAGCGTTTTGTCCCTGATCAAAGCTCCACTGAGCTGTTTTGTAATCCGTGGCATCAAGAATCGCCGACCCCTCAGCCAACATCAACCGTTCTTCTGCCCCTGCAACGAACACGGCAACCGAGGCATTGAACCCCCGTTTTATAAAACGTTGGCAAATATAAACTATTTGTTTTATATTCAAAGCACTGGAAAGATCTCTGGACATTTCATAAAGTGCATGCATACGCTGCTCGCGTTTGCAGGCAGTTGATGCCTGAAAACGTAAACCGGCGGTGAGTTGCCCCACCACCAAGGCCACGATCAACATCACCGTGAAGGTGACCAGATATTGCACATCATGCACCACGAATGTGAATCGGGGTGGCACAAAAAAGAAATCGAAGGCCGCCACCGAAAGAAATGCTGCCAGAATGGCTGCTCCACGACCAAAACGCACCGCAGTAAAAACCACCACCAACAAAAAAATCATGACGATATTGGCCAGATCAAGCACTGCATGCAACGGGGCACTACCCACTGTTACCAGTGCCACACTCAAGAACGCCAGCAGGTAGGGGTGCCATTTGGTCGCTCCTCGTGGTATGGATATAAGGGTTGAAGTACTGCTTTTTCGATCATCCCCCTCTCTGGCCACCTGGAGCAGTTCCAGGTCCGGGGCCAAACGACCGAGTTTTTCGGCAAAGCCATGCTGCCATGGCAAACGGCGGTAGCGATCCCGTCCTACCAGCAGGGTGCCCAGATTGTATTCCCTGGCGTAGGCAATGGCGACCTCCACAGCATCCTGACCGGAAAGATGCGCCGTTTGCGCCCCAAGTTTTTTGGCCAGTTTCAAAATGCTGAGGATGTGCGTCTGTACGGCCTCCGGCAATCTCAGCATGGCTGGAGTCTCAATGGCGATGGCATGCCAAGGCGCGCCAGTCTGATTGGCCCGTCGTGCGGCTCGACGCACCAGTCTTTCGCTGTCCGGTCCGGATCCCACGCACACCAACACCGCTTCCCGGATTGACCAGACCGTGGTCACGGATTGCTCCTGCCGCCAGATGCGTACATCCGCATCCACCCGATCAGCTGTACGGCGTAACGCCAACTCTCGCAAGGCCATCAAATGACCCTTGCAAAAGAAACATTCCATCTCTCGTTCCGGCTGTCTGGCAATATGCACCTTGCCTTCCCGCAGGCGTTGCAACAACTCCTCTGGTGGCAGATCCACCAGCACCATTTCGTCCGCCTGATCAATGACGTGATCGGGAATTCGTTCTGAAACTCGCATTCCAGTAATTTTTTTGACTACATCATTGAGGCTTTCAACATGTTGGACATTGACTGTGGTCAAAACATCAATGCCTGTCGCCAACAATTCATCAATGTCCTGCCACCGTTTGGAATGACGCAAACCGGGGGCATTGGAATGGGCCAGTTCATCCACAAGAATCAATTGTGGTTTACGACGCAGAGCTGCATCCAGATCGAACTCCTCCAGAAGCTCCCCCTGGTATTCGATTTGTTGACGGGGAATGGCATTGAGTCTTTGCAACAAGGCGGTCGTCTCGCTACGACCATGGGTTTCCACTACGCCCACCACCACGTCCATACCCTGGGTGTGCAAGACCTGGGCAGCGATCAACATCGCATAGGTCTTGCCTGCTCCAGGATAGGCACCGAAAAAGATTTTCAGTTTTCCTCGTTGTTTTCGTTTTGCCATGGCCTCCCGTTGATCGAGCGTGGCGTTTTGAATCAAACGGGGAGATGTCATGGCGTTAGTCATGTCGTTATAACCACCCAAAGAAGATTGGTTGATGATTATGGCGCAGACTCCTGGGAAAATGGGTATTGGTCCAGGGTGATACCCATGCGGTACGATTTGTTGGAAGAGAGTGTTGACTGGAATGCAGCACGGAAGCCCGCATGACGGGGCATGTTATCCAAGTGAAGAGATTCAATCGGATGACCTGCTCCTGGATCCAAACGATTCATTATATATGCTGTTGGCCATGAGAGCAACAGCAGGAATGCCACTGTGAAACCAACTTTCTCAACGGTATTTCTGTTCATGCTCATTCCTCCGGGATGAATCAAGCAAAGATCAGGAAACTAAACAGGGTTGCTCTCACGGTGCCGATGAGAGTGGCTTGATTCATTCAGTGCCCCCAGGACAATACGTGTTCCCATGTCCACCACCTTCGTGGGAGGCAAATTGAAGAAATGGGTGGGACTTTCAGCGTGGCGCATCAGACCCAGGAAAAATTTCAATCGCCAAGCGGTCATTTCTGGAGGGTTGCCTTCAATAAAATGGGGCTTGCCAAGAAAGAAACAGGTATCTTCCAAAAGAAGCACTTCTTCATCTTTCATCCTGAAGTTGGCGAGCGTTTTTGGAACATCCGCAGTTTCCATGTATCCGTAACTGATTTTGATGCGGTAATAATCATTCAGCAGAGTGTCCACTTGGACACGCTGCGATTCTGATACATAGGGGAGAGACTCGGTCTGAACGGTCAAAAAGATGACCCGTTCGTGCAGGCTCATGGTGTGTTTCAATAATTCCACAAGGGCCGGTGGAGCCAAGGTAAAATTTTGGGTCATAAAAACAGCGGTTCCTGGCACACGATGGATGGACTCGGTAGTGAGTTGACGCAGAAAGGGCTCAAGGGGGATTTCCTCTTTGCGTAGCACTTTGCTGACCAGATCCTGTCCCTTGCGCCAGGTTGACATCAAAAAGAAGAGTGCGGAACCCATGATTACCGGGAACCAGCCACCATCCATGAATTTGAGGGCGTTGGCTCCGAAAAATCCCATATCGATCGTCAGGAAGAGCAGCAGCAACGGCACCGCCACGAGCAGACTCCAAGCAAACAAGTGCCGCAACACGATGCCAAAGGCCAGCACAGTCACCGCGATCATGGTGCCGGTCACCGCGATGCCATAGGCCGCTGCCAGATTGGCGGAACTTTTGAACCCCAGCACCAGTGCCACCACTGCGACCAGCAACAGCCAATTGGTCAGCGGCACATAGATTTGTCCAAACTCCGAGGAAGAGGTATGAATCACCCTCAAACGTGGCAGATACCCCAACTGCATGGCCTGTCTGGTGGCGGAAAAGGCACCTGAAATTACCGCCTGCGAGGCAATGATGGTTGCAGCCGTAGCCAGCACAACCATGGGCAACATCCCCCATTCAGGAACGCTCAAATAAAATGGATTTTTTACCGTGGCTGGATCACCCAGGATGAGAGCTCCTTGTCCCAGGTAATTCAACATCAGAGCGGGAAACACCATGAAGCCCCAGGACCAGTTGATCGCTGATTTGCCGAAATGGCCCATGTCCGCATAGAGGGCTTCGGCCCCGGTCACAGCCAAAAAAACGGATCCCAGCACGATGAAGGTGTTGCCGTTGCTGTCACCAAAAAGAAACTTCAGCCCGTAGACAGGATTCAAGGCGAGCAGAATTTCCGGGTGGTGATGGATCTCCTTCAAGCCCACCAGGGCGATAGTCAGAAACCAGAGCATACAAATGGGACCGAAGAGACGACCGATTTTGGCGGTCCCTTTGCTTTGGAAGAAAAACAGTAAAAAGATTACTGAAAGTGTGATAGGAATGATATAAGGTTGAAATGCAGGTGTCACCACTTCCAACCCTTCCACCGCTGACAAGACCGAGATAGCCGGAGTGATCACACCGTCCCCGAAAAAGAGAGAGACACCGATCATGCCCACGATCATGATGATGCGCTGCATGCTGGCATTACCCTGGGTGAACTTTAGAGCCAGTGCCACCAGTACCAAATTGCCCCCTTCACCCTGGTGATCGGCGCGCATAATGAACAATTGGTATTTTATGGTCAATACGATCAGAAGAGTCCAAAAAATGAGGGAGATAATGCCCAACACGTTGTCTGGAGTGGGTATTGCGGAATGCGCACCACCCAGTGCCTCCTTTACCGCATATAATGGGCTGGTGCCAATGTCTCCAAACACCACCCCAATGGCACCAATCATCAAAGTGATGAGTCGGCTTGGTCGCGAATCATCCATCGGTTGACTCATGAGAAAACTCCTTCCAGGGAAGGGTTGTCTATCCGAAATGATGTGTATACAATCAAAAACGGTGATTCATAATAGTGGAGGCCAATGCGGCAAACACGCGGATGGCCCAAGCAAGGTGAAACGTCCATAGATGGCTCCTGATGGTTGAGAGTATGTGTGGGATAATGATGAACAATGATAAATCAAATCAGTGAATAATTTCTGCTGCAAAGCGTTAAATTTTTATAAATTAATATTATCAATGATCTTTATGAAAATTTAATATCGTGTTGCCTGGATTTGATATATATTACTGTGACTTGGAGTTCTGGAAGTGCGTAGGTGGCAAAGAGGATATGACCCCACCGGTGAAGAACTGGTCTGGACTGCTGCCATGTTTCTTGCCAACCCCATCCGTTTTTGGTCTGCCTGAACATGGGTTTCATGCTCCAACGTCTGGCGTACCGAGTCATGATAGCTTCTGGAGTGAGTTGGGTATTGCTGGAGATCAACAGCTTTGGGTTTAAATGAGTTCCTTTGTCATCAATAAAACAAATTCATACGGCCTGAATGGCCATACCCTTGAGAAAGCGGGCCATGGCGATTACACTTACAGATAGCGGAACGATTTGATTTTTTCCGTAAAGCCGTAGAGATGTGTTTGTTTCCTCTATTGATTTAATAGGATCTTGTTTCCAGAGTGCTGCCTTCAGAGGTTTAATGCTGGACTATTGCAATAGAAGATGCAGCAGGACGTCGAATCAAATCAAGTTAACATTTACAAATAATGCAGTGACTCTGAAATTCAGTCAAGATAATACAATTATTTTTGGCTGAAGATGGAAACGCCAAGAAATTGAAAATGATTTGTTGGATCGAAATGTCTTCAATAAAATATTTGACTGGGATCATGAAATGCTGGAATCCTTTTTTTCTGCCATGGAGCAGGCACAGGATCGTATGGCGAGCTGTCAGGCGGCCCGGATGGCTTTGAGTGCCAAACGGATACGGTTCCTCACAGGGATTCGATATCAACAGGATCTGTATGCTTTTTCTGGGAAGGATCTGTTCTGGGCCATGGATGGGTGGTTCAAGGAGAATGGATTTTTTGGGGCATGGGCTTTTCGAGAGCAAATACTCAAAAAAATGACCACCACTCCCGAAGATGTTGCCGATTGGGCACCGGAATGGCGTGAATGGATCCGACAGGTGCGTGGTACGCCTGCATGAATACCATTCTGCTTGTTGAAGACTCCGTAAGCTTTGCCGGTTTGTTGAAATCCAGGCTTCAACGGGCACTGGGAGTGGAAGTCCTGCTGGCGCGTTGTTATGCCGAGGCCAAAGCGTTGTTGCAGCTCCACTCGGAGCGGTTTTTTCTGGCAGTATTGGACCTCCATCTCCCAGATGCCCTGGATGGGCAGATCGTTGATTTGGTGGTGTCGCAAAACCTGCCAGCCATTGTCTTGACCGGGAAGTACCAGAAGGAATTGCAGAACATCGTCCTGCAAAAGGGCATCTTGGATTACTTTATCAAAGACAACCCCAGAGTGATGGATTCGGTCATTCACGCTATTGAACGGATCCAAAAAAACAAATATATCTCCATCCTGGTCGTGGATGACTCACGTAGTGCCCGGATGACGCTGACTCGTTTTCTGGGACGTTATGGATTCAACATCCTGGATGTCGAGGATGGATCCAAGGCATTGCAATGCCTTGCTGAACACAAAATTCATCTGGTCATCACCGATTATCAGATGCCTGTCATGGATGGGCTGCAATTCGTCAGAAAATTGCGTGCCAGCCACTCCCGTAATGATCTGGCTGCCATTGGACTCTCTTCCTATGGCAATTCCGATCTGGCCACGCAATTCATCAAGGCCGGGGCCAATGATTTTCTTGTCAAACCCTATCAACCGGAAGAACTGTTATGCAGGGTTTACCAGAATATAGAAAATATTGAGCATGATCAGGATATCGCGCGCCATCTGGACCGACACGAGGCCATTCTGACTCACGCCCTGGATGCCATTGTCACCACAGACGATGAAGGGCGCGTACTGGAGTTCAACCCGGCGGCTGAACAATTGTTTGGATATTCCAAAGCGGTCGTTGTGGGCAAAAAAATTGTCGATTTCGTCATCCCGGAATCGTTGAGGGAGGCTCATCAGACCGGATTGCTCCGTTTTGCCAAGCAGGGTCTCCATGCCCCCAGGTTGAGACGCCGCATGGACTATCCAGGGATCCGCGCCGATGGTCAGGTCATGGATTTGCAAATTTCCCTGACTTCGGTGGTGCAACAGGGCAAAATGCAATTTACCGCTTTTTTGCAGGACGTCACGGACAAAAGACAACTTTTAAAATCTCTTGAAGAGACTCTGGCGGTCGCTGAATCGGCCAACAAGGCAAAAAGTGATTTTATTGCCAATATGAGTCATGAGATTCGGACTCCCATGAATGCCATTCTGGGTTTCAACGATTTGGCACTGAAAGCCGATCTGGCTCCCAGGGTTCGGGATTATCTCGAAAAAATTGGTAACGCTTCCCATTCCCTGATGGGGATCATCAGCGATTTGCTCGATTTTTCCAAACTGGAAGCCGGTCAGATGACCCTGGATCCCGTGTTGTTTGATCTCCATCTGTTGCTGGAACGGCTGGCAGACCTTTTCAGCAAACAGGTGGCGGACAAGAAACTCGAATTGGTTTTTTCCATGCCGAGTTTTTTTGATGGGGTGTTGTTCGGCGATGTGATCCGTCTGGAACAACTCCTGATCAACCTGATTCGCAATGCGGTTAAATTTACGGAAAAAGGGACGATCACCGTCACTGTCACGCCAACAATCATCGAAGGAAACCGTGTCTGTCTGACCTGTCGTGTGCGAGATACCGGAATTGGCATGGATCCGCAGATTCTGCCCAATCTGTTTGCTCCTTTTGTGCAGGCGGATGGTTCCATTACACGGAAATATGGTGGAACGGGTTTGGGACTTTCTATATGTAAACGCCTGGTTGTCTTGATGGGCGGTCGAATGTGGTCCCAGAGTGTGTTGGGTGAAGGAAGTGAATTTGCATTTGAGTTGAGCGTGGATTTGCACGGACCGAATCGGCGCAAACCAAGGATGCTGCCTGAAGCCCTGTGGGGCAAAAAGGTGTTGGTGGTCGATGACAATCCACTTGTCCTGGAAGCCTTGCAAAGCCTGCTCAAAGATTTATTGCTGGAACCTGAAGGGGTGCAATCTGGTGTCGAGGCGGTTGCACGAGTTACGGCGTGCAATATCATCGGGAGTGATCCGTTTGCTTATGTCCTGTTGGATTGGCGGATGCCTGGGATGGATGGGGATGTGGCCGCAGTGGAGATACGTGCTGTCATGGAGGCCTCCGTACCCCGCACCGTGATGCCAAAATTGTTTCTGATGTCACCGTTTGGGGTGAAGGAAGCGATCAGCAAAGGAGAAAAAGCCGGAGTGGATGGCTTGATTGACAAGCCGATCACCCGTTCCCGTCTGCTGCGGGGTTTGTCTGTGGGAACCGGAGAGGATGATGTGGTATCGGACCGGCGACGGGAAAAGCTGTTGGGACAGGAGGAGTCAACCGGGGAGCGGATCGGTGGTTCTCGAATTCTATTGGCTCAGGCCAATGAGATCAATCAGCGGATCACCTGTGAATTGTTGGAACGGGTTGGTCTGGTGGTGGAGTGTGCCAGGGATGGCAAGGAAGCCGTGGAATGGACTTCACGGTTTGCTTATGACGCGATGCTCATTGATTTTCAGGTGCCGGAATGGGGGGTGATGGAGACTTTGGCCCAAATGCGTGTCCATGGCCGCAGTCGGGATATGCCAGTGATTGTTCTTTTGTCACGCGCGGGCTGGGAGGAAAAAAAGTTGTGTCTGGACATCGGAGCCAAGGATCATCTGGACCTCCCCATCCGGGCCGAAAGACTGTATGGGGTGTTATGCAAATGGGTGCAGTCAATCCCGGTCAGACCGGATCCAGAGGGCTTTTTGCAGGATGATCATGCTTTTGTCAGGGTTTCTGGTCTGGATGTGGCGGTTGGTTTGGAACGGATTGCCGGGAAGAAGAGCCTGTATCGTCGGCTGTTGGTCCGTTTTTGTCATGCCTATGGTGGGGTTGTCGCCAGTTTGCGGGGTCTGATGCAGGAGGGGCGTCATGAACCAGCACGGGCGATTGCGCATGCAATCAAGGGTGCGGCGCGCAACCTGGGTGCCTTCTTTTTGGCCGAGGCAGCCGAAACCTTGGAATACGCCCTTGCCAGCGATGATGCCGTGGCGTGTCATGCGGCCATGGCGACCTTCGCGTATCGCATGAATGCAATGCTCAACGGGTTGGGAGTGGGGTCTGTATCGGTTGGGGACCGTCAAGAGCTGGCAGAGGGGGGGCGGTTTGATGCGGGTCAGTTGGATTTGACATATCTGGGTTCGCTGTTGGCTGCGCTGCTGGATCGTTTGGGCCATTTCAGCATCGAGGTGGAACCGTGGCTGGGTGCTTTGGGGCAGCTTTTGGAGCCAACAGAGGCTTTTTTCACTTTCCAGGAATTGGTCAAACAGATTGATCAGTATCATTTTTGCGAGGCCATGGAATTGTTGCAGGGTCTGTCCGGTTCGTTTGGTTGCGTTTTGAACGGTATTTCCAGCCTGGGCCAGGAGGACGCGCCGCGACCAAGGGTGTTGATCGTGGATGATCAAGTCAGCAACGTGGATCTCCTCAAGGCGATTCTGGTTGATTTTCATCGCATGGTGGCACTCAATGGTCAGCAGGCTTTGCAGGCTGCCCAGTCCGATCAACCACCGGATTTGATTCTGTTGGACATCATGATGCCGGAAATGAATGGTTATGATGTATGCAGACAGTTGCAAATCAATCCCAGGACCAAAACGATTCCGGTGATTTTTGTGACAGCCAAAAAGCAGGTGGCCGATGAGGCCGAAGGGTTTGCGTTGGGGGGGGTGGATTACATCACCAAGCCTTTTAAAGGGGAGATTGTCAAGCGTCGGGTGATGACTCATCTCGAATTGAAGCGTTATCGTGATGAATTGGTCGATGAAGTTCAATCGCGGACCACGGAGCTGCTCGCAGCCAGAGAGGAGGCCGAGCGGGCCAGAGAGGCGGCTGAGGCAGGCAATCGGGCCAAATCCACCTTTTTGGCGCACATGAGTCACGAAATCAGAACCCCGCTGAATGCCATTTTGGGGGTCAATGAATTACTGGTCGAGACACAAGCGACTGCGGAGCAGCGTCATTATCTGGAAATGTCAAGGAAGGCAAGCGAGTCTTTGTTGGCATTGGTCAATGATGTGTTGGATTTTTCCAAAATCGAGGCCGGTCAATTTGATTTGGAATGTTCCTGTTTTGATTTGCATGCTTTGATTGAAGGTGCCGTGGAGATTCTGAAGATTCAGGCGCGGGATCGGGGGATTCAACTGTCACAAAGGATGGATGCGGCACTCCCACGGCATGTCCTGGGTGATCCCAATCGTTTGCGCCAGATTTTGTTGAATCTCATGGGCAATGCCATCAAGTTCACCCTGCGTGGCGAAGTGGTGTTGGTGGTCAATCCAACAGAGGAGGGGCGGATTTATTTTGCCATTGCCGATACGGGAATTGGGATTCCTGCTGACAAGCTGCTTTCCATTTTTCATCCATTCCGGCAGGCGGATCTTTCCACCACGCGACAGTATGGCGGCACAGGGTTGGGATTGACCATTTGCGCCTTGCTGGTGGAAAACATGGGCGGGCGGATTCAGGTGGAGAGTACCGAAGGAAAGGGGAGTCTGTTTTATTTCACCTTGGAGTTGCCGGTTCCCAAACAGGATGCGCCCGTGGCTGTGGTGTCGGTGGTGCGTCAGGGCGTCCGGGAGCAGATGGAGTTGTCTGGGGATGGGGCAGAGGGTTTGAAGATACTCATGGCTGAGGATTCTGAGGACAATCGGATTTTGATCAAGGCCTTTTTGAACAAGAGTCCGCATCAACTGGAATTTGCGCAGAATGGCCAGGTGGCGTGGGAGAAATTCCGGCAAACCAAGTATGACATCATCCTGATGGACATCCAAATGCCCATTATGGACGGATATGCTGCCACGCGCAAAATTCGGGAACGGGAACGGGAAAAAGGGTTGGTTCCAACTCCGGTGATCGCATTGACCGCACATGCCATGCAGGAGGCTGCGACCGATGCCATGGAGGCTGGTTGTGACTATTACCTGACAAAACCCATTGCCAAGAAGCGATTGTTGGAGGTTTTGCAACAGTTTGCCAGAAAAGGTGCCTCTGGAAATGGAGGGTGAATGTGTATGCTGTTTAGAATTTAATGTTTTTTAATCGAGATATTTGCACATTCGACCGGAGTGGTAAACCATCCATTTGCTTTCTTAACTCTTTATCAAGATGGAAAATGGTTGGGATATGCAGAGAAAACGATTCCCTCAAGTGGGGTTTGGGGGTAAGATCCCGGTTGTGTTTGGGGCGACGTCCCAATCAATGCCACGTCACCAATCTTCTTTAAATGGATCAAATGAATAATAATTATCCGCCTGTTCTTGTAGTCGAGCCTGATGACGAATTTGCCAACTTGCTGACGGTCCAGATTGAACGGACGTTGGGTTGTGATGTGTTTCGGGCGAGCAGTTTTGTTCAGACATTGCAGATTGTACAGTCTACCTTAGAAAAGTTTTTGGTTGCTTTGGTGGAACCTCATTTGCCTGATGCACATTCATTCGAGATTGTTGATCATCTGCTTGCATTGAGCATTCCTGTTATTTTGTTTTCCAAAACGTTTGACGAAGGGAACCGGGAAGATATCCTTGCCAAAGGGGTATTGGATTATGTGATTAAAACTGGAGAATACAATCTGGAATATATGGTACGTTTGGTGGATCGCATTCGGAAAAATCGTTTCATTCATGTTTTGATCGTGGACGATTCCCGTAGTGCCCGTGCCCATTTTCGTTACCTGTTGGAGAGGCGTCTCTTTGTCGTTCATGATGCCCCGAACGGCGAAATCGCCTTGCAGATGTTAAAGGAGGATGACAGGATCAAAATGGTTTTGGTGGATTATCAAATGACGGGCATGGATGGATTTCAACTGATTCAGCAGATTCGGGCGCGTTTCTCCGAACAGGAATTGGTGATCATCGGGATTTCTGCTTATGGTAACAATATTCTGTCCGCCAAGTTTATCAAGCATGGTGCGAATGATTTTATTTCAAAGCCGTTTTTAATAGAGGAATTTCATTGTAGAATTGACCATTGTGTCAATGATTTGGAAACATACACTGCCCTCAAGCATGTCTATAGCCGGGATTTTCTGACTGGTTTGTTCAGTCGTTTGTATTTGTTAGAGGTTGGCAATAAACGACTTGCTGATGCCCAGAAAGAGGATCCCTTGCATTCCTGGTTTACCATTATGGTGGGTGTGGATCAGATGCGCGAGGTGAATTATGAAATGAATTATGATGTTGGCGATACGGTGATTCGTGCTGTGGCTCGTTCAATTGCAGGTCAATTTCAGGATGCTGATATGATCGCACGGGTCGGAGGTGCTGAGTTTTGTGTTTTGATGACCAGATCTGGGCGAGATGTCATTAATGAAAGGCTGGAATTGTTGCGCAAAGTCATGCTGAAATGGAGCAGAAGTGGCAGGCAGAACCAGCGGGGCACCTTACCTATCACGCTCAGTTACGGTGTACTTGATGGCCATAGCACAATGATGGGCGATTTATTGCTACAGGCCTCTGCCTTGCTTTATCAGGCCAAAAGTAATGGTGGTAATCGGACGTTGTGGGGCGTTATTGAGCGTTGTTGAGCAGCATGATTGTAAAATATCTGTGAACGAGAAATCATGATTGGATAAAATCAAGGAGTCATCATGTCCAAGGAAGAGAATCCACAGGTCATGGCCCGCAAGGCCAAACTGGCGGCGTTGGTCGAGTACGGGGTCAACCCTTATCCCAATGATTTCAAGCCCACAGACCCTCTGGGGCGGGTGTCGCAAGCTCATGGGGAGGTCACAGATCCTGAGGTGCTGGCCAATGTGCAGGTCCGAAGCGCAGGTCGTATCATGCTGTTGCGCAACTTTGGCAAGCTCACCTTTGCCACCCTGGTCGATGAGTCCGGTCGTCTCCAGATTGCAGTCCATCGGGATGAAGTGGGTGAGACCCTCTATCGGGAGGTGTTCCGCAAAATCGAGGTGGGGGATTTTCTGGGCGTGGAGGGTGCCTTGTTTCGGACCCAGACCGGGGAGTTGACCATCCGGGTCGTCAGGTTCCAATTGTTGACCAAATCGGTGCGTCCCTTGCCGGAAAAATTTCATGGTCTGGAGGATGTGGAGGCCCGTTATCGTCATCGTTATGTGGATCTGATCGTCAATCCAGAAGTACGGGAGGTTTTCAAGACCCGTTCCCGGACGATCCAGTTGATTCGAGAGTTCATGCAGGCCAGGGGATTTCTGGAGGTTGAAACCCCCATGATGCATCCCATTCCCGGTGGGGCGGTTGCCCGGCCTTTCGTGACCCATCACAACGCCTTGGAGCGCGATCTGTTTTTGCGCATTGCCCCGGAATTGTATCTCAAACGATTGATCGTGGGCGGTTTCGAAAAGGTCTTCGAGATCAATCGTAATTTTCGCAATGAAGGGTTGTCGATCCGTCACAATCCAGAGTTCACCATGATGGAATTCTATCAGGCCCATGCCGATTATCGTGATCTGATGGAACTGACTGAAAAACTTTTGACCCATGTGGTGCATGCCATTCATGGCACTTTGGTGATCACCCATCAGGGACGCACCCTTGATTTCACTCCGCCATGGCCGCGCTTGACACTTGGGGAGGCATTGGTTCAGTATGCCCAGGCTGATCCGGTCCGTATCGGGGAGCGCGCCTATCTGGAAGCATTGGCCCATCAGCGGGGTATCACGCTGCATCCGGCCTGGGATCAGGGCAAGGTTTTGCTGGAACTCTTCGAGTCCCTGGTGGAAAATCTGTTGTTAAGTCCAACGTTTGTGGTGGATTATCCGGTTTCTGTCTCCCCTTTGTCCCGACGTTCGGATCAGAACCCGGAGGTGGTGGAACGGTTCGAATTGTTCATCGGTGGCTGGGAAATCGCCAACGCCTTTTCCGAACTCAATGATCCGGCAGACCAAGCGGAACGGTTCCGGTCCCAGGTGGCAGCCAAGGAGCATGGTGATTTGGAAGCCATGCATTATGATAGCGATTATATCCATGCCCTGGAATATGGCATGCCCCCCACTGCCGGGGAAGGAATCGGAATTGACCGGCTGGTGATGCTGTTGACCGACTCCGCAGCGATTCGGGATGTGATTCTGTTTCCGGTATTGCGTTCTTAACCCAAAGGTCGTGAAAAATGGGTGCCATGATTTTTATACATGACGGGAAACAGACCCAATGACGGACCATTCCGAAAAATTTGATGGAGGTACAGATCATGTTGCAAGAAAACATGAAAAGATGGCGTGATCGTAAACAACAAGAGTGGATACGGGATGGTGAGGCAAGGATGCTGATCCGTCAGTTGCAACGCCGTTTTGGAGATCTGCCTTCTTGGGTCAGCGAAAAAATTTTTCAGGCCGAACCACCATCCTTGGAAGAATGGGGATTGCGGTTCGTGGATGCCCAGACATTGGACGCAGTCTTTGCAGATCGGACATGATGGAAGCAATTCTTTAGGAGTGGTCACAGTCGTCCCCTGTCGCATTTGATGGAGGGATAGATCCTGTTGCAAGAAAACAGGAAAAGGCATGGCGTGATCGTAAATAACAAGAGTGGACACAAAGATGGCCGCAGGGATGGCGAGGCAAAGATGCTGTTCCTTACTGCTGCAACGCCGTTTTGGTGAGGTCCAAAATGCCCCATGCTTCAAAAAAGTGATGACAAGGTACAAAGGGCCATCGCCAACCAAACGGGTGTCGAGATGGGGGGGATGTGTTGGCTTTTGATCATGGAGTGCTGTAGATGTCTTTTGAACGATACGAATGGTTGATCGGTCTGCGTTACCTGCGGGCCAAACGTTCCGAGTTTTTTATCAGCGTCATCACGTTTTTGTCCATGGGCGGGGTGGCCTTGGGAGTGGCGGCCTTGATTACGGTTCTGGCGGTCATGACCGGGTTTCGGGAAGAACTCCAAAAGCAGATCCTGGGTGTGACCAGTTATGTGACTGTGCGTGCGCTTTCTGGCAATATGGATCCTTATCAACACGTCATGGAGAAAGCGGCAACGGTACAAGGCGTGACGGCTGTTGCACCCTACATTGCCAACCAAGCCATGATTTCCAACCTGGGACGCTCCTCTGGTGTGGTGTTGCGGGGCATTGATCCTGTTCTGGAAGCCAAAGTCTCCTCGTTGGCGCGTAACATCAAGCAGGGCACGCTTCAGGATATGCCAGCTTATGGCATCATCATAGGCAAACGGTTGGCCCAACATCTTGAGGTCGCCTTGCATGACACGGTGACCCTGACAGTTGCAGTGGGTACGCTCACTGCTGGAAGTCCCATGCCGCACATGAAACGGTTCAAGGTGGTGGGGATTTTCGATTCCGGCATGTTCGAATATGACAATGCCTTGGCTTATATCTCATTGGTGGATGCCCAACGTCTGTTGCGTATGGATGACACGGTCACCGGCGTGGAATTGAAAACCGTGACCCCGGAGATCGCCTTTACGGTGAGCAAAGAGTTGCGTCAGATCTTGGGGAGTGCTTTCTGGGTGCAGGACTGGATGGAAATGAATCGCAATTTTTTCCGGGCACTTCAGATGCAAAAGGCGGTCATGTTTGTGATTCTGTTGCTGGTGGTCCTGGTGGCGGCTTTCAACATCATCTCCAGTTTGATCATGGTGGTCATGGAAAAAGGGCGTGAAATCGCCATCCTCAAGACCATGGGGGCCAGGTCTTCCGGGATCATGGCCCTATTCATCATCAATGGCGGGGTGGTCGGTCTGTTCGGAACCTTGAGCGGATTGGCTTTGGGGCTGCTGCTTTCCTTGAATCTGGAAAAAACCTTGCGCGCCGTGGAAAAGATTTTTGGAATTCAATTGATTTCCGGGGAAGTCTATTATATCGATTACGTTCCTGCCAAGGTCTTGATCTCGGATGTGATCTGGGTGACAGGGTTGAGTCTGGCCATCAGCTTGCTGGCCACTTTGTATCCGTCCTGGAGAGCGGCACGTGTGGACCCGGTGGAGGCCCTTCGCTATGAGTGAACTGTTATGGATCCTCTCTGAGTCTTGATTGTTTTTGTTCCGGTTGGGTGGGAGCTGTTGTTTGTTGATCATGGAGTGCTGTGCATGTTTTTTGAACGATACGAATGGTTGATTGGTCTGCGCTACCTGCGGGCCAAACGTTCCGAATTTTTTATCAGCGTCATCACGTTTTTGTCCATGGGCGGGGTGGCCTTGGGAGTGGCGGCTTTGATCACTGTCCTGGCGGTCATGACCGGGTTTCGGGAAGAACTCCAAAAACAGATCCTGGGAGTGACCAGTTATGTGACGGTGCGCGCCGTTTCTGGCAATCTGGACCATTATCGTCAAGTCATGGAGCAATCGGCAACGGTACAAGGGGTGACGGCAGTGGCTCCCTATATTACCAATCAGGCCATGATCTCCCACCTGGGACGCTCTGCCGGTGTGGTGTTGCGGGGCATTGATCCTGTCCTGGAAGCCAAGGTCTCCTCATTGGCCCGTAACATCAAGCGGGGCAGGCTGGAAGATATGCCTGCTTATGGTATCATCGTAGGCAAACGGTTGGCACAACATCTTTACATCGAGTTGTATGACAGGGTCACCGTGACGGTTGCCGTGAGTACTGTGACCGCTGTGGGCACCATGCCACGCATGAAGCGGTTCAAGGTGGTGGGGATTTTCGATTCCGGCATGTACGAATATGACAATGCCTTGGCTTACATCCCATTGGGCGATGCCCAACGGCTGTTGCGCATGGATGACACGGTCACCGGCGTGGAATTGAAAACCGTAACCCCGGAGACCGCCTTTACGGTCAGCAAAGAGTTGCGGCAGCTCTTCGGAAGTCTGTTCCAGGTGCAGGACTGGATGGAAATGAATCGCAATTTTTTTCGGGCACTCCAGATGGAAAAGGCCGTCATGTTTGTGATTCTGATGCTGGTGGTCCTGGTGGCGGCTTTCAACATCATTTCCAGTTTGATCATGGTGGTCATGGAAAAGGGGCGTGAAATCGCCATCCTCAAGACCATGGGGGCCAGGTCGTCCGGGATCATGGCCATTTTTATCATCAATGGCGGGGTGATCGGTGTGTTCGGAACGTTGAGTGGATTGGCCTTGGGGCTGCTGCTTTCCTTGAATCTGGAAAAAACATTGCGTGCATTGGAAAAGATTTTTGGCATTCAATTGATTTCAGGGGATGTTTATTTTATCGATCACGTCCCAGCCACGGTCTTGCCTTCGGATGTGATCTGGGTGGCGGGGTTGAGTCTGCTGATCAGCTTGTTGGCTACTTTGTATCCGGCCTGGAGAGCGGCGCGTGTGGATCCGGTGGAGGGGCTTCGTTATGAGTGAATCATCGGTCTTGCTCGAAGCTCGTGGGGTGCGAAAGGATTTCGGCATGGGTCCACAACGCCTGGAGGTGCTCAAGGGTGTGGATCTGGTGTTGCATCGCGGTGAAATGGCGGCTTTGCTGGGGGTATCTGGTTCAGGCAAAAGTACCTTGCTCCAGATCATGGGCGGATTGGATCGACCCAGCGCAGGAACGGTTTTTGTGGATGGAGAAGATCTCTTTGCCTTGTCTGCAACCCAGGCGGCCCAGTTTCGCAATCGACGCATTGGTTTTGTGTATCAATTCCATCGCCTGTTGCCTGAATTTTCGGCCCTGGAAAATGTCATGATGCCCCTGTTGATCGCCCGTGTTTCCCGGCGTCAGGCCGCAGTACGGGCAGCCACATTGTTGGAAGAGGTGGGCTTGGCCCATCGTGCCCAACATCGACCAGGTCAACTTTCCGGGGGCGAACAGCAGCGGGTGGCCATTGCCCGTGCCCTGGTTGCAGAACCGG
The DNA here is from genome assembly GCA_039908085.1 of Magnetococcus sp. YQC-5. Taxonomy (GTDB): domain Bacteria; phylum Pseudomonadota; class Magnetococcia; order Magnetococcales; family Magnetaquicoccaceae; genus Magnetaquiglobus. The sequence continues at coordinate 1,735 of JAMOBH010000010.1, read as the reverse complement.
ATTTGTTGTTGGCTGATGAACCCACCGGCAATCTCGACCGCAAGACCGCATTGGATGTGTTTCACATGTTCCGGCAATTGAATCAAAAACGGGGGTTGGCTTGTCTGTTGGTGACCCATAACGTGGAGCTGGCCGTGGATCTGGATCGTCGTCTGCATTTGGTAGAGGGGGTGCTGGCTAATCAGAACGAACTGTCTGGAGGTGAGTCAAGATGAATGGCAATGATGGCATAATGAGGAAAATCTTGTGAAGGATATTCTACAAAATATTATCATCTGGGCACCAGGCATTCTGTTTGCAATTACCTTGCACGAGTGGGCGCATGGCCGGATGGCCACTTTTTTTGGGGATCCCACGCCAGCACTCATGGGGCGTCTGACAATCAATCCTGTTCCTCATATTGATCTGGCCTGGACCATTGTGATTCCAGGCGTCATGCTGTTGACCTCCTTGTTGACTACGGGAACTCCGTTTGTGTTTGGTGGTGCCAAGCCGGTTCCTATTGATCCTCGGTATTTCAATCGTGGCAGGTGGTCGTTGCGTAGCGGTTTGTTTTGGGTCTCTGCTGCGGGTCCACTCTTGAATTTGATCATGGCTCTCCTCTGTGCCTTGATCTTTCGCCTGGTGGTCTTTTTGCCGGAATATTTCATGGTCCCCCTGGCCAACATGCTGGTTGCCGCCATTCAAATGAATGTGTTGCTGGCCGTATTCAACTTGTTACCCATTCCGCCCCTGGATGGGGGCAGGATGCTGGGTGCCTTGTTGCCCCATCCCTGGGATGCTTATCTGACGACATTGGAACGGTTCGGCTTGCCTGTTATCGTGCTGTTGGCTTTTTCAGGTTTGATGGGTCATTTGATACTCCCTGTAATGACTTTTTTTAATCATTTTTATCTCCAGGTCGCTGGAGTGGTGTAAAAAAAAATCATCGCGGCGTTGGTTGAGGTTGGTTTGTATCATGTCGGCGCACGCGGGCATGACGGCGTGGACCTTTATTTGCGTCACAGGCCCGTGTCAGGGCTTGGAAATGGCGCGATTGTCTGCGATAATCATGACCAAATGTAACCATTTTTTTCATGCGCGGACATTTCAATCATGTCGATGGCCTTGCCAAGGCGTTTTGCCACCCTGTTGCAGATCCCCATTCCGCGAAAGATCTTGCTGGCTTCCATTGGCATGGCCATTCTGTTTTTGGCTTTGGATTCCCAGATGCACCAATCGCTTGCAGAGTGGGCCAGGCAGTTGGCTGATTCTTTGGCGGCTTTCCTGCTTGCAGCGGAAAGTTTTGTGTTGATAATGGTCGTCGTTTTTTTGTTGGTGCTGTTCGCCGTGGGGCTTCGATCATTCAAGGCGTGGCAGGAACATCAGAGAGTCTATGAGCAGTTGCGCAAGGAGCAGGAGTACGCCCGCAGCATTATTGATTGCTCTATGACTATGATTATAGGGACAGATAAAGACAGGAATATAAAAGAGTTCAACAGGGCGGCAGAGGCGACATATGGTTATTCAGTCGCTGAGGTGCGTGGTCAACCTGTGACAATGCTCTATAGTGGTGATCAGGAGTCATCGCGTGTTGGCGAACAAATGCGTACGCAAGGTTTTTTTACTGGTGAGGTGATCAGCCGCAAAAAGAGTGGAGAGCTGTTTTCCATTTTTATTTCTGCGACTCTTTTGCGGGATCCCCAGGGGGGTATTCTTGGGGCGGTGGGTAATTCCCGTGATTTGACCGGTGAGA
>JAMOBH010000254.1:0-8225 GCA_039908085.1 Magnetococcus sp. YQC-5 | reverse complement strand
CACTTTGGTGAACCTGGCAGCCGTCCTGTGATTTTCAATACCGGTCAAATCATGCATGGATTGCTGGAGGCATCCGCGTTATTGGCAGATCCTGAATCCCTGGATGCCGCAGTCCGGGCGGCTCGCTGGTTGATGGCCTCCCAGGATGATGACGGATGCTGGCGGCGCAATACCTATGGAGGGATTCCGCATACCTATAATACCCGCACGGCCTGGGCGTTGTTGCGCACCGGTTTGGCTAGCGGGGAGCAAACTTTCATTCAGGCTGCCATCAATAACTTGAACTGGGCCTTGACCCAACAAACCCCCAGTGGTTGGTTGGATGCCAATGCCTTTGTCCTGCATCGGCCTCCGTATACCCATACCATCGCCTATGCCTTGCGAGGTTTGCTGGAGAGTGGTTTGTTGCTTGGTCAGGAATCCTATATTTCTGCTGCCTTGATGGGTGCGCGCGCCCTGGCTGCGCAACAACGTCAGGATGGCTGGCTGGCCGGGGCTTTCGCGGATGGCTGGATTCCTGCCGCGCACTATTCCTGCCTGACTGGTGTGGCTCAAATGTGCGGAATCTGGACTCGTGCATTCCGCATCACCGGCGACCCATCTTTTCAACACGCGGCCCGGCAAGGCATTCATTTTCTCAAAAAAACACATATCATTAATGGTCGGCAAGACCCGGCTGACGGAGGCATTGCAGGCTCGTTGCCTTTTTGGGGGGCCTATTCACGTTTTGAATATCCCAACTGGGCTGCCAAATTTTTTGCGGATGCCCTCATGACCGATATGTCAGAAAGACGCATTCCTGCTGGAGGTGCGATCAAACCATCCAAAGAAATGATTTCTTTTGGCAGTGATAACCAAGGAAAGTAATATGAGAGTTCGGTATGACAGCACCTGACGACAGATTTTCAGTCATGATTTTATGCGGTACAGCCCCACGCCATCTCTACGTGGCCAATCGGCTCATTCGCGCTGGCAAGGTCATTGGAGTGGTCCAGGAGGTGGGAAGCCGTCCCACCTGGAAAAAGTTTCTGCGCATGCTTTTGCATCCCTCCATCCTTTTGCAAAAAATCTGGTTTTCCATGCGTGCGCGGCGTTTGAAAATCCGTGAACAAGAGGCATCCTTTTTTTTCGGCACCCAATCGCCTGTTCTGGAATGGAACGGGGTACGACTGGCCGCACCTCACATCAATCACCCGGAGGTGGTGGCTCTGGCTGAGCGTTTGGAGCCGGATCTCATCGTGGTTTTTGGGACATCTCTCATCCGGGAGCCGTTGTTGAGCAGAGCCAGACACGCCATGATCAATCTGCATGGTGGGCTTTCCCCCCATTATCGTGGTGCGGATTGCACCTTTTGGGCACTTGCCAATCAGGAACCCGAACAGGTCGGATGCACCCTCCATTTCATTGATCCTGGCATCGATACCGGCAAACTGGTGGCTCATGTCCGCCCTGCCGTGGAACCTTTGGATAATGAAAACACCCTCTTCTGGCGGGCTGTGCGGGAAGCGGCGGAATGCCTCGTCGAACTTCCCTCCCGCATGGCTCAAGGGGAACGGTTTGGAGTCATCCAGACCAGCAAAGGACGCCTTTACCAAGTGAAAGAACGCACTCTGTCAGCCCAGCGTCATCTGGATCACCTGTTGAGTCAAGGCATGCTGCGGGATCTCCATTTGCCACGGCGTATTCAATGGTTTTACAATGACACACTTGAGCAGATCGCCGTTGACCAAATGGGGGATATGGTCAACAAAGAGAGGTAAAAACAGAATTGTTTGTGCTGCTGTCAAGTTGATGTCCGATTTGTATGGTATAAATATAATTTTTTGGTTGATTTCGTGAGTCTGTTTTTTTGGTTGACAATTATTTTAGAGGATGTCCGTCGTGGCGAAATTTCGTTATACCATGGTGTTTTTGCCTAAATGCGTGCCTGATTCGTTTTTATTGTTTGTAGACAATCAAGGATCAAAAAAACTTCGCGACTATTCTTCCGGGAGTGAGTATGTGGTTGGCCAGCCATCTGTCGAATCTGTTTTCAGTGAAACGGTTCCAGGGAAAACCCAATTTGAAGTGGACGCGCATACTGTAACGGACGATACCTATTGGTACAAGATGACAAAGAGTTTTAACGAGACTTATTTAACTTCATTGAATCCTCTTTCCGGGGAAGCAATAGTCAGAGATATTCCACTCTCAAACAAAGAGTTATCGCATGAGGTTTTGATAAGTGATGATTTTTCACAATGGAATGAGCAGTGGAAAGAAAAAATGGAATTCACGGGAGCGCATTTGCCGGACCCGGAGGGAAGAATCAAGCAAGTATTGGATCTTTGGAATGCGCCAGTACCAAAAGGGTGGGAACGTGGCAGCGATCCTCAATTGCTGAAAGCTCGTTATCGTCGCGGAAATATTGACAATCTACGTGGAGAAAAAAAGATTGAACATGACATTCTTGAAAAACACTTTGAACAAGTCGAATTTTTAGAATGCGAGCTGGTCGATGGAATCAATGCCATGCCTCTCACGCGGGATGCAAAGGGTGGGCGACACAATAATGTTGAGGCAGATCTCTTGTTGCTGCTCAAAAAGAGCGGTCGATATACGATTGTTATTTGTGAATTGAAAGAAAAGTACAAAAACTCTTGGTATGCAATTATTGAAAATATTCGTCAATTAAAACTGTTGGAACTCAGTTCTTCGGCACGGGATCTTTTCCGAAAACGCAATCCTTCTCTTTCATTGTCGGAAGAAATCCCTGTCATGGGGTGTGTGGTTGCACCAAGGGAATTTTATGATCAGGCAGGTCAAAAAGCAAATGCAAAACCTCATGCTGAACGACTCATCAAACAGTTTTACTCAATGACCGGTCTGTCAGTTTGTTTGGCTGTATGGGATCTGAAAACACGAAAGGTGACTGCCATTGCGTCTGGTGGTGACTCCATTGTGTGAACCGGTGCAAGATGCCGCATTTTTGCCAGGAGTTCCAGTCGATTCTGTCCTGGCTTGTTATGACTCTGCACCGGGGAATGAAATTGCAAGCGGTAAATTGAAGAGTCCTGGATCATCGGCTGCCTTGGTTGCCAATACCTTCGGATTTTTTTTGGGGCGTGCGCATGATGTGCCCATCCTGCCCGGCAGCCAAACCATGGGATGGCCTGCTTTATCGATGAATCTTGAAGAGATCGTGCGTTTTCCTTGGTCGCGTGGACGTCATCCCTGTTTGGATGTTTTAATAACAACACGTTACGCCCTTATTGGTGTCGAGTCCAAGCGTTTTGAACCGTTCTGGTCACCCTCTCAAGAAACCCGGTCTGTTTCATCCAATCAAACGCGCTCTGGGCATGGCAGCTCTGAGTTGTTTTTTTCGCAGACATACTGGCGTCCTTGCTGGGGAAAGAGGATGGCCAGGTACGAGCAGGTCCGCGATCATCTGCGCGATGCATCGCTCGTATTCAAGTACCTGGATGCTGTCCAACTCGTCAAACAGGCCTTTGCCCTGCGTACAGAGGTGCAACCCCACAAATCCGCAGAGGGCAAGCTGCCTGTTTTGTTTTATCTGTTTGTGGAACCGTCTGTCATGCCTGGTGGCAGGCCCGTTTCCCCGGAAAGCATCCAAGGGCATCGTGACGAAGTGGTGGCTTTCGCCAATGCTGTTGCTGGCGACGAGGTGATATTTCTTTTTTGTTCCTATCGGACCTTGTTGAACAGTTGGATCAGGGGGATGGATGAATCTGTTCGGTTGCATGTGCAGGCGGTATCCAATCGTTTTTGCATCCCTTTGCATGGGTCTGAATAATTAAAAATAGCATTTTGATGGTCTCGGCGATATGAGTTTGGTTTATGGCTGAAATCTTCTTTATGAACGATCCAGGTTTGTTTGGGCGGTCGTCGGCAAGAGGATCCGTGTCTCGTTGCCAAATGGGTGGAGCAAAAAAAAGAGATATAAAAATTTTTTGTATTACATAATCTGGTTTGTTCTGCTATTTTAATTGCAACCGAACAGATTACAGTGAATCATAATTTAATACTTGTAATCATCATTGAAATCCGACAATAAACGAGAAAAGACATGCAAAATGTACAAGTAACATCGCAAGAAGAGGTGGAATACCGATGGTTGCAGGATTTTGGTTATCTTGGGGAGTTCGAATCCAAAGAGTGCCAGGAATTCCTGCAACTGGTGAACCGCATTTACGCCCAAGACGGCGAGACCCTGTTTGAAGCCGGAGAACGTGGCCATCAAATTTTCATCATCCGCCAAGGTCAGGTGCAAATGGGACGCAAGGCCAAGCGGGGACAATGGATGGATATGGGCCCCTTTGGTTGCGTGAACATGGACGAAGATCAGGCATCACAGGTTTGGCACGAACGGGTCACCTTGGGCGAGGGAGATTGTGTGGGTGAGGTCACGTTCAAATTGGGGCAGACCCATGAACAAACCGCCATGGCCGTGGGAGATGTCTCCCTGCTTTGTCTGAATGTCGCACAATTGCGCCATTTGGCCAAAAATCACCCCAAATTGTGTCGATGTTTTTCCGATGGCTTGATGCGTTCCTTGAAAGCTTTGGAGCAAAAAAGAACGGTTGCTTGATGGTGTTGTTGGATAATATTGTATGGATGCTTCGGTAAATTTAAAATCAAGACCTTGGGGGGCGGAGAACCACCCCCCAACACCCCCCACCCTTTTTTTTTAATAAATGATTAAAAAAAAGAGGGGGTTTGGGGGATTCATCCCCCAAGGTTTTGTCTTTGATTTTTTTTTCTGAATGGCACCCTGTTCCGGCTTGAAGGCAGACCCCTCAAACCTTGGCTACCACTTTGGCTATGCGCTTGGTATGGTAATAGATGCGCTTGAAATTTTCATAGATGTCCATCTGCATCGTATAAGAGGAAAAATTCGCCTCTCCATGCGGGTTGCTTTGTAAACTGCGCATTTGTTCGATGCGGCATTGCAGATCCAGATCACTGATTTCATCTTTCATGCCCATCACTTGAATGGCCTGGGCTTCATGATTGGCCAGAAATGCGGCAGTGGCCAGATGCAGTGCCCGGTGAACCATGTGATGATACTTCTCAAGAGAGCGTAAAATCTCTTCCGACCAGATAATCTGTTCTTTGTGGCACACTTCCGCCAGATGTGAAAAATTGTTTTCGATGATATCACCAATGGACTCCAATTCATTGATGACCGTCATGGTGGCCAGCAAGGCGTCCGTCATTGGCGTGGAGGGGGTGGCCGTGCTGATTTTGGCCAAATAACGAGTGATGGCCTGATGAATTTCATCCACACGGTCATCCATTTTCTGCAATTTGGTTCTTTTTTGTATATCCCCTTTGAAAACCGTTTCAGGGATCATGGCCATCATCTCTTCCAGGAGTGTGGCCATCAGGCTCACCTCGCGTCGCGCCATGGCCAACGCCAGGGTGGGGGTGGAGAGCAGGTCGTCATCCAGGTACTTGGGCCAATAAGTACTATGATAATCCGTGGTGGTGGATTCCCGGCTGTATGGATCTGGTGCGACCCATTCGCACCCACGCATCACCATGTTGACCAATGGTATTCCAAGTGCCACCATTCCAATATTGAACAGCGTATGGAACAGAGCCAATTGGCGTGGCATCTCCTGAGTGAGGGGCATGGATGAGAACAGATGGATCCATTCGGCCAATTGGGGGAGCCACCAGGCTGCAATGCAAACGCTGATCACTTTGAAAGTGGTATGAGCCAGGGCGATGCGCATGGCCACGCGAGGTTGATGCATGGCGTTGAACAGAATCGGCAGAGAGGATCCCAGGTTGGCACCCAAGGTCATGGCAATGGCGGTGGTCAAAGAAAGGAGGCCTGCAAAGGCAAACACAAGCACCAGTCCCATGGTGGCAGTGGAGGAGCGCAACAGTCCGGTCAAGAGGGTCGTTGCGAGCAGGGCAAACCCTGGATGGATGTCAAAAAGGATGGTTCCCCATCTTGGATGGTCGCGCAGTGGATGGAGTGTCTGTTCCATGTTGGCAAGCGCGAAAAAAATCAGTCCCAATCCGAACAACAGGTGGCCGATGGTCTTGGAGTGGGGATGGATGTTTGTGTAAAACAACACCATGCCGATGATCATGGGCGCAGCCACCCATTCTTGGATCGGGGTGGCCATGAGTTGTATGAAGAATGTGGAACCGATTTCAGATCCGAGCATGATATGGATCGCCTGGGAAAAAGAGAGCAGATCCAGGGCCGTCAAGCCGGTCAGAAGGTCCATGGTGACGGTGTTTGATACAAGAATGGCTGTTATGCTGATGCCAAAAATGGTTTCATGAAGGGGGCTGTCACGGGTTGTGCTTAATTTTTGTTTGATGGGGTCACTCGCGAGATGCTTGATCGCACGAATTGTTTTTTCCAGCCCAAATAAAAATAGTGAGCATCCAATGAGAAAACGCCACATGATGAGCCAATCTGGATCCATTTGCAATTCCTTGACAGAGTGTAAGTCAAAAGCAAGACCTTGGGGGGCGGATGATCATCGTGTGCCTCCTGTGGAGAGATCCAACGCAGCAGCCAACAGACGTTGTGTATAAGGATGGCGGGGCGTATCAAAGATCTCTCTGGTGGGACCGGATTCCACGATTTGACCATTTTGCATCACCATCACCTCATGTGCCATGGAACGAATCACGCGCAAATCATGCGAAATGAACAGATAAGCCAATCCGTGATCACGTTGAAGTTTTTTCAATAATTTTAAAATTTGCGCCTGAACAGAGAGATCCAGGGCACTGGTGGGTTCATCCAGAATCAACAAATCAGGTTGTAAAATCATGGCTCTGGCAATGGCGATGCGTTGCCGTTGACCTCCAGAGAATTGATGGGGATAGCGTTCCAGACTTTCGGCATCCAAACCAACTTCAGTCAAAATGGCCTGCACCCGCTGTTCACGACGTTTGGGATCCGGTTCCAGATTATGAATTTCCAAACCTTCTGCCAGAATGCGACTGATGGTCATTCTGGGCGACAATGAAGAAAAAGGATCCTGAAAAACAACCTGAATGCGTCGTCTCAAGACTCGTAAATCCTCGCGACTGGCAGATTGCAAATTCAAACCATCGAAAATCATCTCTCCACTGCTTTGATTTAAACGTAAAATGGCTTCACCCAGGGTGGTCTTGCCACTGCCTGATTCTCCCACCACCCCCAAAGTTTCTCCTTTGCGCAACAAGAATTTCGCCCCATCCACGGCCTTGATCCAACCTACAGTACGTTTGAACAGGCCTCGTTTGATTGGAAAATGACATTTGATATCACGAACTGTCAACAAAGTGGGCGGATCGTCCGGGCGTGGCGGGGGATTGGCATCCGGCAAAGCTGCCAATAAAGCGCGTGTATAAGGATGTCGAGGGGAGGCGAATAATTTTTTTGTTGTTTCGGTCTCCACGATTTGACCCTGACGCATGACACAAACACGATCTGCGGTTTTTCGTACCATGGGCAGATCATGGGTGATCAACAACAGCGCCATGCCCAATTCTTGACGCAGTCGGGTCAACAATTCCAGAATTTGTGCCTGAATGGTCACATCCAAAGCCGTGGTGGGTTCATCGGCAATCAGCAACGCAGGACGACGCGCCAAAGCCATGGCAATGAGTACCCGTTGCCGTTGTCCCCCAGAGAGTTGATGCGGATAGGCATCCAAACGAGATTCTGGATCTGGAATGCCAGTCATCTGCAACAATTCGGCTGCCCGCTGCCGCAAGGTGGCTGGGTCGATGCCGACTTCTTGGCGCAGGCTTTCAGCCAGTTGGCGGAAAATGGGATAGACCGGATTCAAGGCAGTCATGGGTTCCTGAAATACCATCGCTATCTCGGAACCACGCAATGATCTCAAAGCGTCAGGAGTCATGGTCGCAGTGTGACGACCCCGAAAACGCATGACATCAGCGGCAATACGCGCCGAAGAGGGTAAAAGTTGCAAAATCGCTAATGCGGCCACAGTTTTGCCGCTGCCCGACTCGCCTACCAATGCCAGGGTTTCTCCCGGTGTCATGGTGAATGAAATCCCACGCACCGCCTCCACCATGCCGCCCTCACTTTGAAAGTTTACGCGCAGATTTTCGACGACCAATAAAGGGTTGGAACTGGAGAGAGTGTTCAAAATTCAACCTTCCACTTTAAAACGGGAATAAAGATAATGATGCATGAACTCTTTCGGGCCAAAGTCAAAACCCTGGGGGATGAATCCCCCAGA
>JAMOBH010000253.1:0-8254 GCA_039908085.1 Magnetococcus sp. YQC-5 | reverse complement strand
CCCCCCCCCCCCCCCCCCCCCCCCCCCCCAAGGTTTTGCTTTTTTGAATTATTCAAATCCTTCGAAAGAAAACCAGACCTGATTCCTGTTATGCGTGGCGCGAAGGATCACCACCTGCCCAGGTTCAACGTCAATCATTGTTCGAAAACGATAAAAACAATGCTGCCAACCAGAAGCCACTACCTTTGACGATGGATGGTTTTCAAAATATATCTGATCATCCATTTGCAAACGAAGCCATTGGATCACACCAAAACAACTTCCGGCGCGCCTTATGGGCATGCGAATGATTTTGCTTTCCAATGAAAAGCTGTCATTGCGAACAAAATCGAAACGGAACGCCTCTGTATCATCAGTAAACAAATCCATGGTAATATCCTGACGATGCAGCAGAAACTTGGATGAGACAACCTGATTGAATCGGCTCAGATCAAAGCCACATGCTTCATCCACCATGACATTGTTCTTCAATTCTTCGCCACCGCAAAGCGCGAACATGACACTACCCGCTGCGGGAATAATGCGTGCGTCCGGTGTCAATAAACGCTGTTTGGCGTCCAGTATGCTTGGCAGTACCCATTCACCCAACAATTCACTGGAGAAAATCTCCGTCACCAGCAGATTGGCGCGCTCCGGCAAATCGACTCCGATCTGAAGATCCTTGGATTCCTTGGCTTTCACACCAATCAACGACGACAAACCATTGCTGGCAACAACTTCCTGGGCTGCGGCTGCAATGATGGGTATGGCCTCACAGGTCACAACCTGTTTGGCACCCAGTCTGGCTGCCATCATGGCCAACAGTCCAGATCCGGTGCCAATCTCCAATACCCTGGTTTCGGAAGTGATCGCAGCCCGTAACGCAGAGAGATAAGCCTCATTGCGTATGCCATCATTGATCATCGGGACATGCCACATCGGAACCAGACGCAGCAATACTTCCCCCAAGCCAATATTGGCTTCGACCGCATCCGGCTTGAACTTCAATGCCTGACGAAAGGCGGATACAGCTTCGGTCAGTTGCCCTTTTTCCTGGAGAATCGTCCCCAGATTGCTGGCTGCCTCGGCAAAATCCGGCTGGATCTTCAAGGCCAGTCGATAGCTGGTTTCAGCTTCATCCAGACGGCCCATCTCCTGAAGAATATTACCCAAGCTGCCATGGGTCATGGCATCATCAGGATGGATCTTCAATGCCCGCCGAAAACTGATTTTGGCTTCAGGCAATCGACCTTGTTCCTGAAGCGTCACACCAAGATTACTATGCGCATCGCCGTAATCCGGCTTGATCTTCAAGGCGCGTCGATAGCTGGCTTCCGCTTCAACCAGTCGGCCTTGCTCATGCAAGGCTACACCCAGGTTGTTATGAATTTGCGCATCTCCAGGCAGCAGTTCCACCGCTTTTTGCATGGGGGCCAAGGCTTCATCAACCCGTCCTTGCTGCTTGATGGCCACTCCCAACAGTTTCCAACCAAAACCATGCCTGGGATAACGATGGGTCATGGCGCGGGCCAGGGCCTCCATTTCTGGATAGTCTCCCTGATTGAACAATTCAATCAACCGGTTGGTCTCTTGAGTCGTAGGGGATTCAAAACCCTGTTCAATCACAAAAGAGGCTGCATCCCTGCTTGCGCGATTCATGGCGTGTTTCCAGTTGTTAAAAAGCGTTTATTTGATGTGAATGGTTGGCTGGTTTTTGGTTGTCACCTGCTGAAGAAATTCTTGTTCTTTCTTCTGCATGGCCTGGCGTCGCAATGCTTGAATCAACGTGTATTTGACGGCACTCAAGGGCAGAGTCTCGCCTTTTTCCATCTCCAACAATTTGAATAAATGCCATCCGCCCCCGCTTTGCACCGGAGAACTGATTTCATTGGTTTGCATCGATGCGATCACTGGAACCAATTCTGGTATCAATTGGTTGATGGGCACCCATCCCATGTCTCCCCCCTTGGGGGCACTTTCCTGATGGTCTGATTTGAGTTTGGCCACCTCGCCAAATTTTTTGGGCGACGCTACAACTTCCTTGAATATCTGATAAATTTGTGTCCGCGCTTTCTTTTTGATGGCTTCATCAGCATCAGCCGGGGCATCCAGAAAAATTTGTGCTACATGCACCTTGTCTGGTTGGCGCAACACTTCCTTGTTTTTTTCATATAAATTTTTTATCTCAGCCTCACTGGGAAAGCCGGGTTCAGGTTGCGCATGGTTGGCAACATACTGCGCAAGCAGTGCTTGCTGGGCTGCTCGATCCATTTGTTCCCGTACTTCAGGCTTTTTGTCAAATCCCACAACACGGGCCTCTTCCAGAAGATATTTCTTGATAATGGCTTCACGCACAAGCCGAATGCGCAAGGGAGCCTCTTTTTCCAGCTTGATCTGGCTCTCCTGGTCCAGTTGGCTGATCAAGCCATTATATTCGCTGGCGGACATTTTGACAGACCCCATCTCCGCAACTACAGATGGCAGCTGTTCTTTTGGTTTGGCTGGAGCATCAGCCGCCATGGCTGGTGATACCCATACAGACAACATAATAATAATACTCAAAACAGTAACCATGATTTTCCATAATCCTTTGCAGATGGTGAAGATGGACCAGCACCATAAAAAAAAACCCCCTGAAATGATGATAACGCATACCGAAGCAATTGTCATCCCATAGACTAGACAGCCTTCTTTTCTTTGGACCCCTTTTTGCTTATCACTCTATGCCAGCTCCATGAGTGATCGCCGGACAGGTTGCGCCGAGCAACCAGAATTCATGCTTTATTATCGGTATAACACATTGATAAAAAACAAAAAAATTTTTTTATCTACACTGTCCGTGCAGTCGGTTTTGTCAATTAATTGGCATGAAATCGTCTGCATTCTCAAGACAATGCATGCATGTCTGTCTGTTTGATGGAGCGATCAGTGATCTCCTGGCGCACTTATACGGTTCGTACTCTCTTGGGGTGGCTGTTGATATTGAACACCTCCTGCGCCCTGTTGGCTCATCCTGAGGATGCGAAATCCACCGCCAAAAAAAATGAAATGGACAAGTCGGAATTTCAGGTGGTTTATGACGCCATGCTGGAGGATGTCAGCGGCTCTCACCGGGAAAAAGATCCAAAAAACAAACGCAAGCAGGACGAGATGCCCCTCATGGTCCTCAATGAACTGTTGGCAGACGACTCTCTCAACGAGCGAAAAATGCCACCACCAAGCGGGGTACGCCATCTGGATGTCGCAGTCAGCGGTGTGGAAGCGCGGGATTTCTTCATGAGTCTGGTGGACGGCACAGCAGGAGTCAACATGGTGGTCCATCCCGATGTGAAGGGACAAATCTCCATGGAATTGAAAAATGTCACGGTCGATGAGGTGGTGGAAGTGACCTGCGAAATGTATCAATTTGACTGTCACCCCTTTGCGGAAAATGGTCAAAGCGGTATGCGGGGATATAAAATCTTCCCCTGGCGGTTGGTCACCAAGACCTATCGGGTTGATTTCCTGCCCATCAAGCGTGGTGGACGCACAGACACCGAAGTCAGCTCCGGCAGTGGCAAAGAGTCCTCTTCATCCAGCAAAGAAGGTGGCAGAACCAATACGACCAGTGAATCCCAAAGTTCTGGCAGCAGCGTGGACACGGCCTATGATTCAGATTTCTGGAAAGATCTGGAGGCGACCATTCATTCCATTCTGAAACTGGATTTGGCGATCACCTCCATCGAACAGAACTTTGGGGCCAAAGGGGTCATGACCAACCAAAAAATCACTCGCACCCGGAATACACCCCCAACAACGACAAATGAAATCCCTGAAGACAACGAGCAAGAGAGCAAAGACAAAAAAAATAATAAAAACCAACAGAACGTTCCTGCTTCCATGCAATCTGGGCATGAAATGAAAAGCGTAATTGTCAATCGACAGGCCGGATTGGTCACAGTACGGGCTTTTCCCAAGGAATTGGGGGAAATTGACCTTTTCCTGGAAGATCTCCGCGCACGCAGTCAACGTCAGGTGATTCTGGAAGCCAAAATTCTGGAAGTGGAGTTGAGCGACGGCTATCAATTTGGCATTGACTGGCTGGCCATCAACAAGGGGTTGGGCAGTGACCGTTTTCCTCCATTGTCTTCGGAACCGAACAATGGCAGAACCTTCATGAGCAGTCTGTCAAAGCAGCTCGTTTCCGGGGATGGCTCTGCATCGAAGGTGGATTTGAATCCCGTGTTTACCAAAGGCTTTGTCGGCTCGCAGGCCGGTGTGGGGGCACCCATCAGCTTGGCGTTTCGGATGCATGATTTTTCGACATTCATCAGCGTATTGCAGCAACAGGGCAAAGTGCAGGTACTCTCTAGTCCCCGGATTGCCACCATCAATAATCAAAAAGCGGTCATCAAGGTGGGCGAGGATGGCTTCTTTATTACCGGCATGCAAAGTCCATCAGGGTCAACTCTTGGCACGACCGGTAATCTTTCGGCCAACAACCTGGATCCAACCCCGATTTTTACGGAAATGTTTACAGGTGTAGCCTTGGACGTGACACCGCAGATTGGCGAACAGGGCATGATCACACTTCATGTTCACCCCATGGTGCGCACCGTCATGGACAAAGAAAAAAATTATAAAATCAAAGATCAACAACACTCTCTGCCCATGGCATTGAGTACCACACGCGAGACAGACAGCATCATTCGGGTGGCCAACGGGGAATTGGCGATTATCGGTGGCTTGTTGAAAAAAGAAAAACATTTTGAAGTGGATAAAATCCCCTTGTTGGGAGATTTGCCTGGGCTGGGTTTTTTGTTCCAGAAAACCAGAGAATCCTGGTTCAAGAGCGAAATGGTGATTCTGATTCGGCCCATTGTGGTGGATATGCAGCATGATTGGACGGATGAAAAAAATAAAACCGCCAATCGGATCAAAAACATGCGCCGGGATGCGCAAACCTGGAGTCCCTTGTGAAAACCGATCGCTACGGCGTGAAGGAGTAGGAACCGTGAGTCTAATTTCAGAGAAGTTGAAAAAATCAGAAAAAACCAATGAGGGATCCATGGAATCGACCCCTCTTTCTCCAGCCCCCCCGATGGAAACTTCAGAACCACGACGCATGACATGGAGTGGTTGGGCAGGATGGGGTGTGGCCGCAGTTGCGGTATTGGTGGCTGGTCCCGTGGTCATGGAACGATGGCTGGTCAAGGAAGGCGTGCCAATCGCAACTGCTCCAGCTGCGATGAACACACCTCCAGTGCAGCTCTCTCAGACTGCTTTGGGTCAGATTCAAGCCATCAGCGAACCAGCCGGGGCTGGAATTCTCATGGATGGTCGTTTTGTCGGTGTCACACCCATGCGATTTCAATGGATCGCAGGCCCGGCGACTCTTACACTCAAAAAGAACGGTTTCCAGGATTTGTCAGCCCCCATGCAGGTAGAGGCAGCCAAAGAGGTGGATTTCCGTGTGACTCTGCTGCCTGAAACCATGAAACTCGCCAGTTCTGTCACGACGGCCCCACCTCCTGCCAGGAATGGTGATCAGGCCGACTCTCCTGCTGCCACTCGGAGCCAGGAGTCAGACAAGTCTGACATCCATGCCAGTTCTGTGGAAAAAGAGACGACATCCCATTCAAATGAGGGGAACAAACCAGCAGAAAAGACTACTACAGACGAGGCAAATCAACCCGCGCAGGAGACCATAACGGCTGAGGCGATCCAACCTGAAAAAGCGACCATCACCGATGATGTGAGCGAGCCACCAGCAGAAACCCTGGTGTCTGAAGGGGTCACGCCTGCGGAAGAACTCAAGACCGACACCAAACCTGACAAACCTGCCAAAGTCAAAAAGTCGATCAACGGGAAAATGGCCAAATCGCATGAGGTCAACAACGAACCCGTCATGACTGCTCCTACTGAGAAAAATATCAACAAAATTTCTCCTCATGATGCTTTGGCAGCACTCTTGAAAGGGCCGGACTCGACGCCATCTGATGTCTTGAATTTTGCCTATGCGATTCAAATCGCGGCTTTTTTGGATCGGGATAGTGCCATCAGAAACGCAGCTCTTTGGCGTAAAAAAGGCTATGATGCCTATGTGTTGGAATTATGGGGCATCAAGGATCCCACTCGTTTATGGCAAAGTGTGCGGGTGGGACGTTTCAATGACTTGACCAAGGCTTGGGCATCTCTGGCGGCATTACGTAAACGGGAAGGAATGAAAGGCTTTTATGTGGCGCGTAGCGACTCGTTTACGCCTCCGAATGGCGTGGCACCCACCCAGGCGGCCAAAATCATTCCTGTTAACAGCCAGGATCATGATACCGATGCGACCATGCATATGGCAAAAAAGGCTTCAGACCCGGCACCAACACAAAATGGTGCGGTCTTGACATCTCTGTCGCCAAAGGTTGAAAAGACACCGGTTGTCGCAAAGGCTCTTGATCAGGTCGTTGCAACAGCACCAGAACCGGTCGTTGAAAAGGCATCTGAACCGGTCGTTGCAAAAGCACCAGAACCGGTCGTTGAAAAAGTACCAGAACCGGTCGTTGCAAAAGCACCAGAACCGGTCGTCAAAACCTCACCAAAACCAATCGTGGAAAAAAAATCAGAGCCGACAGTCAAAAAAGCTCCAGAACCGATTGTGGCACCTATACCAGTTGTTGCAAAAGAGCCGATCATTGAAAAAACAATGGAACCGGTTGCACCCTCTGCGCCCAGCGTTGCAAAAGAAGTGGTCATTGAAAAAGCCCCAGAACCGATTGTGCCCCCTGCGCCAGTCGTGGCAAAATTTCCGACAACCAAGCCCATACCGGCATCCCAACCCGTATCGGAGAAATTCAAATCCGTGTATCAGCCGACCGAAAACCTGCAAGCAGGCACGTTTCCGGCCCACCAGAAAAAAGTTTCAGGAACCCCTGTCGAAAAGGTAGAGGATAACTGGGGCGAAGCACCTTCACGAAACAAAGCAGTCTCTGTTCAAGCTGCTCCGACTGTGGTACAAACAGTCAAGGAAGTCTTGCCGGAACAGTCGGCATGGAATGACCATGAATTCTCTGCTCAACAACCCGTTGCAAAGAGAGCCATCAATCATCAAGACACCACGCCAGCAGGGGCAGTACCCGCCAAGAAGCTGTCAGCTCGGAATCGTTTGGCTCCTGCACCCACGCAGGACATGATCAAGGTATCATCAGAACAGGCCGGTTGGGCGGAAAGAGTTTACCAGCAGTCTGTGGACAAAAAAAATGAGGGGGATCGGGCAGGGGAAGAGGCACTGCTTCAACAGGTTCTCAAGGTTGATCCAGGTCATATTCGGGCCGTGCGGCGGATGGCGCGCATCATGGTGGAAAACAATCGCGCAGATCAGGCTTTGGATTTGTTGCGGCAGGCCGCAGGGGGCCGAAATGATGCCTACCTGGCTGAAGAGGATCCCAATCTGGCCGCTTTCATGGCCGCGTTGTACCAACGTCGTGAGGAGCATTGGCAGGCGATTGACCTTTATGATGCCTTGTTGAAAAAATATCCCAACAAGGGACTCTGGCAGATGGGTATGGCCATCTCCCTGGAAAAGGTGGAAGAACCGGTCGAGGCTGTGCGGGCCTATAAAAAAGCTTTGGCCAGTGGTGATCTGAATCATAAATTGCAAAACTTCGTGCGCAAGAGGATAGAAAAACTTTAAGTATGGGTTTGTTACGTCCCAATAAACTTCATCTGGGAGAACTGCTGGTTGAAACCGGTTTGATCTCTACCGAACAGTTGCAGCAGGCTTTGGCCTATCAAGACAAGACAGGGGCCAAGCTTGGAGAGGCGTTGGTGCATCTTGGTGCCATCACCGAACAGGCGTTGGAAAAATTTCTGACCCGGCAGCGACAAAAAATTCGCATTGGAGACAAACTCGTCGAGGCCGGTGTCATTACCGCCGAACAGTTGCAAACCGCTCTGGCTGATCAAAAACGTACCGGAATGAAACTCGGCCAGACACTGGCCCATCTGGGCCTGTTGAGTGAAGTCAAATTCCTGGAATTTTTTTCCAAACAGCTTGGACTTCCTTTTATTGATTTGAAACGATTCAATTTCAATCAAGAAGTGGTACAACTGTTACCGGAGACCATGGCGCGTCGTTTTCGTGCTGTGGTACTCGCCAAAGGGGTAAACGGGCTGCAAGTGGGCATGGCAGACCCTACAGACATTTTCATCTTCGACGAACTCACACGCGCTTTGGGTCAACCGCCCCGTCTGGCTTTGGTCAGCGAAAGTCAGTTGTTGCACGCTTTGGATCTGATCTATCGGG
>JAMOBH010000252.1:0-8257 GCA_039908085.1 Magnetococcus sp. YQC-5 | reverse complement strand
CCCCAAACCCCCCACCCTTTTTTTTTATTATTTTTAAAAATTAAAAAAAAAGAGGGGGTCTGGGGGATTCATCCCCCAGGGTTTTGCCGTTGATTTTTTTTGAATGATGGATGAGTACATGATGAGTATCGATTGGTGCTTTTTGCAAGCAGGTGAGGCGGATGTTGAAGCATGGAGACGAGCGTTCAAATGATGAATATGATGTACCCTGGAAGGGGATTGTAGAGTCTTATTTCAAGGATTTTATAGCTTTTTTTCTGCCATCGGCCCATGCTGGCATTGATTGGAGGCGGGGCTATGAGTTTCTGGATACGGAATTGGCGCGCATCACACGTGAGTCCAAGGTTGGTGATCGGCGCATGGACAAGTTGGTCAAAGTGTGGCGACGAGACGGCATTGAGTATTGGGTATTGATTCATGTGGAAGTGCAGGGAGACCGGAAGAGGGATTTTGCTTCCGGGATGTATGTCTATCAATATCGGGCTTATGATTTGTACCGTAAACCTGTTTGCGGGTTGGCGATTTTGGCTGACCAGGAGGTTAATTGGCGACCATCGGAATTTCGTTATGCAATCTGGGGGACGAAACAGCGTTATCAATTTACTTCCATCAAGTTGTTGGACTATGCGCAAGCCGAGCTGAAAAAGTCTGACAATCTGTTTGCCATTGTCACGCTGGCGCATCTTCAAGCCAAAAAGACCAGGAATCTGGCTGAAGATCGTTATTTGGCAAAAATCAATCTGGTTCGCAGTCTCTATAGACGTGGTTTTGACCGCCAGAAGATTATCGATCTTTTTTTGTTTATCGACTGGGTGCTGCATCTGCCGGAAGATGCTGACAAGCGATTTTGGAAAGACATCTCTGACTTTGAGGAGACCAAGAAAATGCCTTATATTTCAAGTGTCGAACGGATTGGACAACAGATTGGAGAGCAGCGTGGAGAACGGATTGGGCAACGGATTGGAGAGAAAAGGGGTCGTAAAAAAGAGGCTGCTGCCATATTGCTGGAAATGATTGGTTATAAGTTTGGGCAGGTTGCGGAGTCAGTAACCGAGAAAGTTGCTGGTGCGGATCGAAAAATCATCAGGAAATGGCATAAAAATTTAATATTTGCAAATTCTCTTGATGATGTGTTTGCATTATGATGTTTTTTACGTGAAAGGCCCAGCAGTCAGTGCAGCCTCGATGAGCGCGTCGTTCACATCACCGCAGACTTTGGCGTTGCCAATGCCTTCCGGCAGGACAAATCGTATGATTCCGCCAGATACTTTTTTGTCATGGGTCATGGCTTCCAGATAGCGGGAACAGGGAAACGCGGGGGCAGCCGTTGGCAAACCGCACGCCTCAAGCAGACCCTGGATGCGCAAGGCCTCCTCCAGACGGCACATCCCCAGTGACACCGCCACACGGGTTGCCAGGATCATGCCCACTGCCACAGCTTCACCGTGCAGCCAGGAGTCATATCCGGTCAATGATTCAATGGCATGGCCAAACGTGTGGCCAAGATTCAGCAAAGCACGGGTGCCATGCTCCCGTTCGTCCGCAGCCACGATTTCGGCCTTGATGGCGCAACAGGTCCGTACAAGCCGGGCCAGGAGTTCTGTATCCACCGCCAAAATGTCGTCCAGGCGATGCTCCAGCAGGGCAAAAAAGTCGGCGTCCCGGATGATGCCGTATTTGATCACTTCAGCCATGCCAGCCAGGAGTTCTCGTTTAGGCAGGGTGGTGAGTGTCTCCACGTCAATGAGGACAAGAGCTGGCTGATAAAACGCCCCGATGAGGTTTTTGCCCAAAGCATGGTTGATGCCGGTTTTGCCGCCAACCGAGGCATCGACCTGGGCCAACAACGTGGTGGGAACCTGAACAAACGGCACCCCACGCAAATAGGTTGCAGCTGCAAACCCCGTCATGTCACCGATGACCCCGCCTCCCAGAGCCAGCAGAATATCCGTGCGTTCGAATTGATTGGCAATAAGCGCGTCGAACAGAAGCTGCAAGGTGGTCCAGTTTTTATGGATTTCCCCATCCGGCACCAAAATCGGCAGCACGAAGAATCCACTTTGTTCAAGTGCGCGCGTGGTCTGCTCCAGATAGAGAGGGGCTACTGTGTCATTGGTGATGACAGCAACCCGCCGACCAGTCAGCTTTTGACGCATTTCATGTCCGAGTGTTGGCAGGAGTCCTGATCCGATGAGGATCGGATAGGAACGCGTGCCCAGATCAACTGTAAGGGTATGACTGGAAGCAATCATCATTTTGACTCGGCAGATCCATGGACAGGGAAGAGGGCACGTGGCTTAAGCTTGTTTTCTTGTTCTTGATGCAGACGCAAAACTATTATTTTTGGAGGGTCGTTTGGTCTGGTTGGAGGTTCTTGAATGGTGACAAGACCCTCTTGAATATCCGTGATTTCTCCCTCCTGGGTGCCGATATGATTTCCTGTGCGGATCAGATACCCTTTTCCAAGGGAATCCTGGACCATGGCCGCAGCTCCACCAAACTCATTGGAAAGCAGGATGGCGACCAGTTTGAGGCTGTCCAGTTGAAACGCCTCCAGAGGTTCCTTTTGGCGTTGTTCTTTTTTGGGTGCGTCCGTGGAGGTTTCTGACACGCTGCTTGGTTCTGCTCCGACAGGTGGCTGAAAGGGATCTCTTTTGCCCAGTGATTTATAGACGTATGGGTTATCATGGGTCGTTTTTTCTGCCAAAGCTGGAGCAGTGGTCATGGCAATCAGCAAAATGGGTATCAGTCGCCTCATGGCGCATTCCTTGGATTTGGCCAGCCAGAGCAATCGGGATTGTTTGGCGGTTTCAAAAAAAGTGTCAATCATGGCCGCACACAGTATAAAATCTAGCAGTCATCATGACTGTCTTTCGAAAGGTTGATTTTTAATTATTATATTTTTTGCAGGGTTCACACCATATTATGGTTTTGGTGGTGGTGGTGATGCTGGTGATGCTGGTGGTGCTGGCTTGGGTTTTTTGGCAGCTGCTTTTTTCGCTTGTTCGGCCAATTCCTCTGAATCCAGAAAACGGTAGGTGGTGGCGCGGAGCGTACTTTGCAAGTTGGCGTTTTTGTCCGGGGCCATTTGAATGTCGGAAATGGTGACAATACGAGGCATATGAGCTACAGATTGCATAAACAATGCCGTTTCGTGATAAGGCCCCTGGACTTGTATTTCCACAGGGACTTCGGCATGGATATCGGCAGGCAGCTCTGGTTTCGGGGCAAAAAGAAGAAAAGTCAGTCGTTGTTCGTGTCCGGCATTGGAAATGTCCGTAAGCAGGGCGGGGATTTCTTTTTTGGATGGCAGCTTGCGAGCAGCTTCGGCTTCCTGGAGTTTCAGATCCTCCAATTCCTTGCGGTATATGGGCAGTTTGTTCAACATGTTCTGTTTGGATTGGATGCTCTCGTCCAGTTTGGCGATCTCGGTGTCCAGGGCGTCGATCTGTGTTTGCAATGCATTAAAAAAGAAATACCAGTATCCGGCAGCAATGGTCACAAGGATACCAAAAATGATGGCCATTTTTTGGACTGGCTTAAGTCGCAATAGCACTGAGGGATCAAAACCGAGTTCCATGGTTATTGTGCTGGTCCTTGCTGGATGGTTTTAGGTAACTGTTTGGTGTTGGTGTCATCGGGTGGTGGGGCAGGATAACTGATATGGGCGGTCAAGGTGAATTCCTTGGTGTCTTTGGTGTCTTTGGTGTCTTTGGTGTCTTTGGATAGGCTCTGCCGGGCAATCCGGGTCAGATCGACCTTGGAGATGTTGGGTGAAGTCTCCAGTGTGCGCATGAAGTCGGCGACCATGGCGTTGGACTGGGCTTTGCCAGTCAATTCCAGGTTGTTTTGTTTGGTGGTGATTTTGGTAAGCCAAACTTTTTCTGGAATGGTTTCGCTCAAGATGTCCAAAATGCGCAAGGTCAAATCCCGTGAACGGGCCAAGTTGGCAATGAGTTCAAGACGTTTTTTGACGAGTTCTTTTTTTTCTCTGAGGGTCGTGATTTCACCAAGTTGTTTGTCAAGCTGGGCGAGGGTCGCATCTTTGGTGGTTTTTTGTGTTGTCAACTCCACAATATAATCTTGATAATGCGAGTGGGTCAAAAAGGCGGCCATCAAACCCAGGAACGCGACTCCGCCCCAGATCATGAAAAGCTGATTGACTTTGGCCAGACGTCGAGCCTGGCGGTAGGGAAGCAGGTTGATGTGCAGAGTCATGGGTGATTCCGCTCCTCTCCTCGTGTTGCCAGTCCCAGTGCCACCATGTAGCAAGGAGCGGTTTCGGGTTGGATGGGGGGTGTTGATTTGCCCAGAAGAGCTGCCAAGGGATTGGCGGTTTTGACCTGAATGTTCAGGATCGAATTCAATTTGGAGTTGATTTCAGGCAACATGGCGCAACCACCGCTCAGGTAAAGAGCCGCCACGCGATGATTGGCGTGGCTGGCATGATAGAAATCCATGGATTGTTTGATGAGGTTGCCAGCCTGTTCCAAAAATGGCAAGATGATCAGTTCCCTGGATTCGGCTGGCCAGGGGCGGTTGCGGGAGTCTGTGCCTGATCGGAGCATGAGTTCAGCCTCTTCGCCAGAGGTTTCCTGCTGTTGCATGATCTCTTGCACCATGCGTTCGCCGCCAAAGCTGTGGTCGCGGGTGAATTCTGGCATGCCGTTGGCGATGATGGCAAGATTGAGACTGGCCGCACCGATATTGACCAGGGCTGTGACATCCAATTTTTCTGTTGCATCTGGTGCGGGTGTTTTGGGAGGTGGTTTTTTGCCGGATGGTTTGTCTTGAGCAGGAAGGCAAAACGCGGCAAAGCTGTTGGCGACACTGAACAGATCGACATCGCACAGGACAGGGTCCAAACCGGCTTCGCGTATGACTTCCAGACGGATGTCCACCAACTCCTTTTTGCAGGCGGTCAACAAGACATCCATTCCTTTTTCGGTTTGGCCGAGGATTTGAAAGTCCAGGTAGACTTCTGCGATGTCGAATGGTATGTGTTCTTCGGATTCGGTGCGGATCACGTCTTCCAGGTCCATTTCGCTCATCTGGGCCACCTGAATTTTTTTGATGATGACCGATGGGCCGCCAACGGACAGGGCGACCTGTTTGCTGTCAAAGCGGCTTGAACTCCACAAGTCGCGTAGAACCTGCACCACGGCGTCTTTGTCTTTGATTTTGCCGTTTGACATGGCTTTGGGTGACACAGGCAAAGAGCCGATACGATGCAACTGCCATTTTGCCCCGGACCGGCGCAATTCGGCCCCCTTGATCGAGGTGGTCCCCAAGTCAAGACCAACAATGGATTTGTTTTTGAACGCGAACGGGAACATGATAGTTGATGGCAGCTCTTTTCTGGTAGGAGTTATTTGGATCTCTTGCAATGCATCGATAAAACATGTTCACTTTAAAGGAAAGTCACCGCAGAGGCAACACGGAATTGTGTGGTCTCCATAGGGTTGCATCGGTCATTATGCCAGGAAAGGCAAGTCCAAAATGAGTATGGAACGCAAAAAAGGGGGTTGGACTCAGGACGCCATTGAGCCGGATTTGTTTGGCGCAGAGGAAAAATCGGACAGAGAGCCGGATCTTTACGTTGACGTCACGCCCGTTTCATCGGTTGCGCCATCGGCCAGAGCGTCGGTGAGACCCCCTGCTGCCAAGCCCGCACCCAGAAGGCCGGTCAAGAAGCCTGCCGGTTTCCTGTGGCGTTGGACCAAGAGGCTGTTTTGGTTTGGAGTGTTCATGAGTCTGCTTGGGGCCGGAGGGCTTTGGGGGGTCTATCAACATTTTTCCGAGGGATTGCCAACACTCAACAGTCTGGCTGATTATCGTCCCAACCTGTTGACGCGGGTTTTTGCGCGGGATTATCAGTTGATGGGTGAGTTTTACATTCAGCGCAGGCAATTCATTCCCCGTGCGGAGATGCCGCAGCGGTTGATCGATGCCTTGCTGGCCATTGAGGACTCACGCTTTTATCAGCACCCTGGTATCGACTTGATGGGGATGGCTCGCGCCTTGGTTGCCAATCTGAAGGCGGGAGGCAAGAAGGTTCAGGGGGCTTCCACCATTACCCAGCAGGTGGCCCGTACTTTTTTGTTGACTTCCATCAAGAGCATGGAACGCAAGATCAAGGAGATCATTCTCTCCTTGCGTATTGAACAACGGTTTACCAAGGATGAGATTCTGGAGTTGTATTTCAATCAAATTTACATGGGTGCGAGTGCTTATGGGATGGGTTCAGCGGCGCATATGTATTTTGATCGTGATGTCACAGAACTTTCCTTGGGACAGATGGCTTTGCTGGCCGGGTTGCCCAAGGCCCCCAGTTATTACAGTCCATGGAGGGATCCCGAAAAGGCGCGAGCCAGACAGAAACTGGTTTTGAATCGCATGATGGAGCTGGGCATGATCACTCCTGAAGAGGCCGCAGAGGCGGCGGATGCTCCATTGGAACTGGTGCGCCCCAAGGAGTCTCTGGAGCAGGTGGCTCCTTATTATTTGGAGCATGTGCGTCGGACCATCATTGAGGAGTGGGGTACGGATCAGTTGTATAATGGGGGTTTGGATGTTTATACGGCTCTGGATCCCAGGTTGCAACGAGCTGCTCAGGCTGCGGTGCAGAAGGGATTGATTGAGTATGATCGTCGTCATGGGTATCGCGGTCCTGTGAAGCGGTTGACTGATTGGAGTGCCCAAGGTCGGGCTGCTTGGCTGAAGAGCATGGAAAAAACCCCAGGACCGACCGTGGTGGGATATTGGCAGGCGTTGGTTCTGGAAGTTCCGAAGCAGGGTGCGGCCACTGTGTTGTTGAGTTCAGGCAAAACGGTTTCACTGCCTCTGGATGGGGTGAAGTGGGCGCGACCGCAACGGGGCAAGGATCACAAGGATTTGGGGCCAACCCCAAGAAAGCTGTCGGATGTTGTGGCTCCTGGGGATGTGATTCTGGTCGAACCGCCCAAGGAGAAGCAGACCTATTATTCTTTGGCCCAGGATCCGATTGCCGAGGCGGCTTTGGTGAGTATGGATCCCCATACTGGGCAGGTGTTGGCCATGGTGGGTGGGTATGATTATGGGCGCAGTGAGTTCAATCGTGCCATTCAGAGTATTCGTCAACCCGGTTCCTCTTTCAAGCCGTTTTTGTATACCTCGGCCATGGATAAAGGATATACTCCAACCACACGTGTGGATGACAGTCCTCTTCCCATTTCGTATCGGGATTCTTCCACGGGGGAGGTCAAGGTGTGGCAACCGGAAAATTATGAGCATAGATATTACGGTCCGACTACTTTGCGAGTGGCGTTGACACATTCTCGAAATCTGGTGTCGGTGAGGTTGGCCAAGACGCTTGGCATTCCTTATTTTGTTTCGTATCTGAAGAATTTTGGTTTGACGGTTCCTGCTGATCAACAATTTTTATCACTCTCTTTGGGGGCGATGGGATTTTCGCCCTTGAAGATGACTGCGGCTTATTCGGTGTTTGCCAATGGTGGCAAGCGGGTGGAACCGGTTTACATCACGCGGGTGCAGGATCGTTTTGGGCGGACCGTGTTTCGTCATGGTGGTGGGGATTGTTTGTTGTGTCATCAGGAACCGGAACGAATCATCCCGCAACCAGGAGAGTCGTTGAATACTCCCTTGTTTGGCAAACCGACCATGAATCCTGCGAGTGTGTATCAGGTTGTCAATTTGATGAAGGGCGTTGTCAAATATGGGACTGCGCGCAAGGCATTGAGTTTGAATCGTCCGGTGGCAGGCAAGACCGGGACGACCAATGATTTTCGTGATGCCTGGTTTATGGGGATATCGCCCTCTTTGGTGGCCGGGGTATGGGTTGGGATGGATGATTTTTCGGTATTGGGAGAGACTGGGGGGACGGCGGCTTTGCCCATTTGGATCAGTTATATGCAAGATGCGTTGAAGGGTCATCCGGTGACTGATTTTCCTGTGCCGCCTGGGATTTCATTGGAAGAGATTGATGCGGATACTGGGGAGTATCCAGGGCCGGGAACGGTGCGCAAGGTTTACGAGGCGTTCAAGGTTGGACAAAAGCCGGTGGTGCATGTTGACCCAGAGCCGACGGCCCAGGAGGGAGGGGTTGAGGCCGAAGGGACCACGGATGAAACCGATCATGGAGCCATGCCGCCTCAGGCTCCTGTGCCTACGTCCATTCCTGGTGCTGGGGAGGTGGATGGTGGTTTGTATTGATGGGGTTGATGATGATGAAAGAACTCAAATGATTGGGGGTCCAGGG
>JAMOBH010000251.1:0-8263 GCA_039908085.1 Magnetococcus sp. YQC-5 | reverse complement strand
TTTTATTGTTTTATAAAAAAATATTAAAAAAAAAGGGTGGGGGGTTTGGGGGGCGGTTCACCGCCCCCCAAGGTTTTTATCAAGTCATGGATATTCTATATCTGCCTTTGAATAAACCGGCTCGGAACAATTTCTGATTGATTTGTTTAATTTTTTGTGAATCAAAATATCATCCAATAATTTAAAGAGTCGGCATGCCCAAGGCGATTTTTCTTGTACCTTGAAAGGGTCCAGCATGGCAAGAATTGCAAAAGAATGCTCACCTTTATCATAACAACGCTTTGCAGTATTTTGTGCAGCTTGATTGATGCTGTCAATAATATCTGTTTTCAGCGCATCTTCAATGGATGATGTTTTTGGCAAACAATTTTTACGAAAGCCATTGCCAAAATATTTCTCCAATGCATCCAAATCTGCCAGAAACCAAGATTCCATGCATTGAGTCATAAAATGGAGATGTTCGTCACGGGCATTATCTGGACGTTTCCAACCATCTCTTTTATGCACAAAATCCCAAGGATTCGTATCGCTGGGCATTGGATCTTCGCTATCTACCAATAACAACGGGACAGTGTCAGACGTGCGATTTTGAAAATTTTTCATGAAATCATTAAAAGCTTGATCTCTTGACCCGCATCGTACAATTTTGAAATCTCCTTGATCAATTTTCGCTTTGCTGATGAATGATTTGAATGACTGTCGCATTTTGATCGCCAAGCCTTTGGATGGCAGACCTCGTTCACCACCACCTTCGGTCATGATGATGATTGTTACCATCGTACACCTCCCACTCTGC
Organism: Magnetococcus sp. YQC-5; assembly: GCA_039908085.1. Classification (GTDB taxonomy): domain Bacteria; phylum Pseudomonadota; class Magnetococcia; order Magnetococcales; family Magnetaquicoccaceae; genus Magnetaquiglobus. Next base: position 7,467 of record JAMOBH010000251.1, on the reverse strand, counting down.
CATTTAACCAGGCCATTCCCAACCGATACTGGCCCAGCCAAGCAGCCAGATCTTCCTGGCTCAATCGTCTCAAAATGGTCTGCGAATTGACTTTATCACATGCAATTACAGATTCAGGCGAATCTGTAAATTCGTCAATCAGAATATCGGAATGTGTTGTTACAATAATCTGTGTACGTTGCGAGGCTGATTTAAGCAGTTCAGCAATGGTAGGTATGATATCGGGATGCAGACCCATTTCCGGTTCTTCAATACATATCAAAGGAGGAGGATTGGGATGGCACAAAATGGTCAATAAACAAAGATATCTCAATGTACCATCTGAAAGTCGGGTTGCAGGAATTTTCATGTTTTTTTCGTGAAAAAATACCTGTACCTTGCCTCCTTCTATTTGAACTTCAAAATCATCAATGTCAGAATTGATCATCTTCAGATAATCAATCAATATTTTCTTCGTGCTTTGGTTTCCTTTAAGCGAGTTGACGATCATCGCCAGATTGCTGAAATCTTCTTCAAGAAAATCATTGCGTGATGCGGTATCCTGAAAACCACGTGCAATAGTGAAACGTCCAAAAGTCCATTCACGGAATATTTTTATTTTGGCATACGCTTCGCCAAGGCGAGTGATTTCTGGAAGGATGTCAACATCCTTTTTTTGAGAAAGGACCGATTGTTCCGGGTAAATCGATTCTCTTTTTAATTCACTTGTTTTTTTGTTCTTTCTGTAATTAATGTAGGCGCGTCCGTTTATATATTTGTAATAAAATATGGGATTGTCATGTCCATAAAACGGTTCTTCATTTTCAATTCGTTCTTGAATCACTTCAGGATAGTTTCCAGATTGCAAAATGGAGATGTGATGCCGCAATGGCACTGTTGTATCTTGAATCCCATTAATCAAAACTTCAATAATTGCTGTAGGTTTGGGGGGGCCACCTTTCCATAACCATTCAGCAATACCACCTGCATCACGAATGGGTTTGTTTAATTCTTTCGGAGACGCTTGTAGCAAACTGATGACTTCTAAAAGATTGGATTTGCCAGATCCATTCGCACCAATGATAATGTTGAGCCGATCTAATGCAAACTCCTGGGTGTCAGGACCAAATGAAAGCAAATTTTCAATTTTAAGGCTTTTTATGAACATGCTTTATCCTTTCGATGGTATTGTTTGGGCAAAAAGTCAAAAGCAAAACCCTGGGGGATGAATCCCCCAGACCCCCTCTTTTTTTTAATATTTAGAAAAATCTTGGGGGCGGGTTCCCGCCCCACAGGATTTTTACAAAATATACCGCGACAAATCCTCGTTCTCCGACAAATCCTTCAACTGATTGTTCACAAACAAGGCATCGATCTCAATCGTCTCCCCCCGCCGATCTGGAGCTGTAAAGGAAATCTCATCCAACAACTTCTCCATGACCGTATGCAAACGTCTGGCACCAATATTTTCCGTGGTTTCATTGACCTTGGCAGCAATCTCGGCCAAGGCGCGCACACCATCCTCTGCGAACGACAAAGTCACATCCTCGGTTGCCAACAAGGCGGCATACTGACGGGTCAAGGCATTCTCCGGTTCGGTCAGAATCCGCAAAAACTCCTTTACCCCCAAACTCTTCAATTCAACACGAATCGGCAAACGTCCCTGCAATTCAGGCAACAGATCCGATGGTTTGGACATCTGAAACGCACCAGAGGCAATGAACAAAATGTGATCTGTCTTCACCATGCCATGCTTGGTACTCACCGTGGTTCCCTCGACCAACGGCAACAAATCCCGCTGCACCCCTTCACGGGAGACATCCGCTCCCCCCCGCGACTCCCCATGCCGGGCACAAACCTTGTCCAGTTCATCCAAAAAGACAATCCCGGATTGCTCCACGCGCTCCAATGCGGTCCGCTTGGACTTGTCACGATCCACCAGCTTGCTTGCCTCCTCATCTTGCAAGATTTTACAAGCCTCCTTGACCGTCACCTTGCGCTTGCTGGATCGCGTTCCCCCCAAAACAGTTCCCAGCATGTCCTGCAAATTGATCCCCTCCATGCCCTGAGGCGTAAACACTTCCAACGTCGGCCCGTTACGCATCTCCCGGACCTCGATTTCCACTTCCCGGTCATTCAATTTGCCTTCCCGCAACATCTTGCGCAACTTCTGCCGGGTATTGGAATCACTCGGCGTCACATGGATCGGAGCCGAAACCGTCGTGCCCTGACCAAACAATTGGCTCAAAGGCGAGGAGCCGCTTTCAGCAGAACCTTGATTCCCAGGCAACAAGGCATCCAACACCCGTTCCTCTGCGGCGTCCTCGGCTTGTCGCCGCACCTCCTGCTTGGAACGCTCCATGGACATCTTGACCGCCATGTCTGTCAAGTCCCGGATAATGGATTCCACATCCCGCCCCACATAACCCACCTCGGTAAACTTGGTGGCCTCGACCTTCAGAAATGGGGCGTCGGACAACTTGGCCAGACGGCGGGCGATTTCGGTCTTGCCCACACCTGTGGGACCGATCATCAGGATGTTTTTGGGATAGACCTCCTCCCGCATGGCCGGATCCAGGCGTTGCCGTCGCCAACGATTGCGCAACGCAATGGCTACTGCCCGTTTGGCATCATCCTGACCGATAATGAACCGGTCCAATTCTGAAACGATCTCTCGCGGAGTAAATTCGGACATTTACAACTCTTCAATTATCAGGTTGGAATTGGTATAAACACAAATTTCGGAGGTGATCCCCAAGGCTCGCTCGGTGATCTCACGGGCCGAAAGATCGGTATGGCGCAACAAGGCGCGTGCGGCTGACAATGCATAAGGAGATCCCGAACCAATGGCCAGAATACCCTCTTCCGGCTCCAAGACATCTCCGGTCCCGGAAATCAACAAACTGGCCGAGGCATCTGCCACGGCCAACATGGCTTCAAGACGACGCAACATGCGATCCATGCGCCAATCCTTGGCCAACTCCACGGCGGCACGGGTCAGGATTCCACCGTGCTTGGACAACTTCGCCTCGAAACGCTCAAACAGCGTAAAGGCATCTGCGGTGGAGCCTGCAAACCCTGCCAATGCCCGCCCCTCCTTGAGAAATCGCACCTTGCGCGCATTGGCCTTGATCACAGTGGTCCCCAGGGTCACCTGCCCATCCCCGCCCATGACCACCGATGCTCCTCGCCGCACAGACAAAATGGTTGTACCTTTGAACATGGGCTTCTTTTCCTCAAAAATGAAACAACAACTTGCAACCATGCCGCCCGCATGGCAAGGTCACGCATTATGACCCATCCACCATCAAACGAAAACGACTTCCAGGAAGAAGACGACATCCAGCAAGAAGACAACCACCAGGAGCTGGAGGTTTACCTGAGTGCCTCGCATCCATGCGGCTATCTGCCTGATCTCATGGGAGCCACTCTCTATGTCAATCCAGAATTGCCTATGGATGAAACCCATTACCAATACCTGCTCTCCATTGGTTTCCGTCGGAGCGGTACTCTGGTGTATCGGCCCTGGTGTGCTGGCTGTGCAGCCTGCATTCCGGTTCGAGTGCCTGTGGATCACTTTCGCATGACTCGATCTTTTCGGCGCGTCCTCAAACACAATCAGGATCTCACAGTCCACATCGAAGAGCCAGCTTTTACCGAAGAACGCTTCAACCTTTATGAGCGTTACTTGAACAGCCGGCACGGCGAAGGCCCCATGGCTCACCCCAAACCAGAAGAGTTTGCCGAATTTCTGCACAACAATTGGGGCAGAGTCCACTTTGTGGATTTCCGGCTCCAAGGTCGTCTTTTGATGACTGCGGTCGTGGATCAACTCCCCAATGCACTTTCAGCAGTTTACACCTTTTTCGATCCTGCGGAGCAGGGGCGCAGTCTGGGTTCCCAGGCCATCTTGTGGGAGATCGCCAAGGCAAGGGAGATGGGCAAGTCGTGGCTTTATCTGGGGTATTGGATCGCCAACGCTCCGAAAATGCAATACAAGGCGCGATTCCAGCCCCTGGAGGCCTATATCATGCGGGAATGGACTCCTCTGGAGTCAAACTGACCATGCCCTGGTCCGCATACACCGAATTTCTTGTGCAACGGCAGCAGGTCGGACAGTTGCGGCAGTTGCATGCCACTGGTCCCACCCGACATGGAGAGACGCGCAAAAATCAGCGGTCACTGCTCAATTTTTCGTCCAACAACTATCTGGGACTGGCCAATCATCCGGCCTTGATCCAGCGTGCCATGGAATGGACCGCAGAATGGGGAACCGGATCCACGGCCTCCAGACTGGTTTGCGGCAATCTGGAGTTGTTCGAGCAGGTCGAAACCCGTCTGGCGTTGGGCAAAAAAACGGCTGCGGCCTTGGTGTTCAATTCCGGCTTTCAGGCCAATGCCACCATTCTGAGTGCGTTGTTGGATCATGCCACACTGAAAAAAACTCCGCTACTTTATTGTGACCGTCTCAATCATGCCAGTCTCCATTATGGGGGGCGCGCATCCGGGGTGAAGGAGATCCGTTATCGCCATAATGATTTGAACCATCTGGAATCCTTGTTGAAACAGCAGGAACATCTGGCTGTTCCCCGCTTCATCGTGACTGAAAGCGTCTTCAGCATGGATGGCGACCAGATTGATCTGGAGGGATTGATCGCTCTCAAACACCGTTTTGGGGCCTTTTTGTATCTGGATGAGGCCCATGCCACCGGAGTTTTGGGACCGGATGGTTTTGGTTTGGGATCAGCCAGGGCAGGGGAGGTGGATCTGATCATGGGCACCTTCAGCAAAGGCCTTGGGGGATTCGGGGCCTATGCAGCCTGTTCCAGGGAGGTGCGTGACTATCTTGTCAACCATTGTGCCGGATTGATCTATTCAACCGCCCTGCCTCCCGGTGTGCTTGGGGCCATGGATGCGGCCTTGTCACTTTTGCCGACTTTGGGTCAGACGCGCGTGCGGTTGTTGGCCAACGCCGATGTCGTGCGTCAAGGTTTTCAGGTCATGGGGCTGCATACCGGAACCTCCTCCACCCAGATCATCCCGGTCATTCTGGGCACGGAAGCCGGTGCCATGACCCTGAGTCGCAGGCTGGAAGAGGAAGAAGAGATTCTGGCCATGGCCATTCGTCCGCCTGCTGTCCCGCATGGAACCGCTCGTCTGCGTGTCTCTTTGAGTGCCGATCATACGGAAAGGGATTTGCAACGCTTGATGGGCGCAGTGGCACGGGTTATAAAAAATCAAAGTCAAAGTCAAAACCCTGGGGGATGAATCCCCCAGACCCCCTCTTTTTTTTTATTATTTAAAAAAATTAAAAAAAAAGGGTGGGGGGTTTGGGGGGCGGTTCACCGCCCCCCAAGGTTTTAGCGTCGGGATCCTGACTGTCGTGCGTGCAAATGGGAATGGATGGCTTTCAATGCCTGATCGGCTGACATATCCAAAGAGCCGCATTCCAGAAAGAGCATATGAGACCCCTGCAACCGGACGGGCAGGTGAATCAAACGGGACCAAAGGGTTTCGACACCGGTGGACTCATAGCCTTCGACCAATTCCAGGATGACACCGTGCAACAAATAGAACCAGATTCCATTGGGTCGTCGGGCATGGACGATCAGGGACCAGCGTATAGGCACGGTGGTCAGACGAACATCGGTCACGCCACCGAAATTGATTCGCAACAGAGGTTTGCAACCTGGAACGAGCAGCCTTCGTGCGCACAGGAACACCAACAGGCCCCCAACCCCCAGGAGCAGTGGTCGCAAGAGCAGATCCCCCAGGCCATCTTTTTGAAAAAAAAGTTCAAATCCGATCAGGTCACTCAACGAGATTCCCAGCAAGAGACAGCCAATCGCCAGGAAAAGACCCACCCGGTTGTCGTCGGACAGCAACTCCACATTCACCGGAATTTCTTTGGTCTTGCCATCTTTCATGTGGTCCGTTCCCCATTGGCTTGTCCACCAAGAGACGATCTTTTGATTTTCAAGCATACATGCATTTTTCTCAATCCATGGAGCTTGCGTCAAGGGAAACCGTCAGGATTTTTGTGCACCGAGTCAGATTGAGTGTCACCGGGCATCCATGCCATTTAAAATACGCTTCCTTCAAGCCATTGGATAGATTTTTTTTGATAACTGCACGAAAAATACTTGACGCCAAGAGCGGTTCCATTTAAATGTATGCTGCAACGCAACATATCTACGGGATTCATCGGTCACGAATCGTTGACCCCAAACCTCAATATAAGGCTAAATAACATGAATAGCGAAAAAATCACCAAAAAAATGACGGAAATGACCCGATTGATGATTGATTCCATAACCGAACTGCAAAAAATAAACGACAATACAGTCCGGGAACTGGCGAAACAACAATTGGATGCCATTGAAGAATTCAACGCCTCAGGTTCACGCCAGCTTGATGAGCTGACTGCCGCCAAGACCCCCAAGGAACTGCTGGCCACCCAAACCGAAATTGCCGCCGAAGTGGCCAAAGATATGAAGGCCAATGCCCAGCGCGCCATGGATGTGCTGGTCCAGGGGCAGAAGGAACTCAAAGCGTTTTTGGACAAAAATGTGCAGCAATTCATTGAAAAAACCAAAGTAAAATCCTGAGGATCGGAGCTGAACCGGTTGCATAAAAGCAAATCCAATCAAATATAAACCATGCTTCGCATGCAATTATGAGTGATGGAGTTGACGTATGATACCAGCCAATCAACCCGTGCCCCTGCAAGCTGGCAAAGCCGCACTGCTCACAGGTGAGATCGAGCAAGAAGGAGCCAAGGCAGTGGCTGCCAAAGGAACTGTGGTCAAAGGAGCGGGAACAGGCGCGGGTGCGCCACCAATCGCCAAGACCGCCATCAAGGCCAAGGAGATTGAAGCCGCTGAAGGAGCCAAGGCCATGGCTGCCAAAGGGAGTGCGATCAAAGGCGCAACAGCCAAAACCGTGACCATGCAGGCAGGTACTGCGACGGGTCAAAACGTTCTGGTTGGCAAGAATGCGGCTCTGATCGGCAAGAATGCGGCCATGACTGGCAAACCTGCGGCCAAAGGGGTATTGGTTGCCGCCACCAAGTCGGTCACTGCCACGACTGGGATGGGTGTGAGTCTGTCAGCCTGGGGTCCGGTTTTGTTGGCGGGTATTCTGATCGCTTCCGGTGCGGGGATTTATTATTACCTGAAAAAACAGGGCATCAAAGGCGAACTGGAGGAAGTCAGCACCTGATTGGAACGGTCAAGCAGTCCAATATAACAAAAAAATGCAAAGGCAAGAGCATGACCCAATCCCTGCAAGACGAGGTGGAAATCATTGAGGTCACCGACAGCGTGGAGGAGGCCAAACCAGAATACCTCCAGCCAACGCTCAATCAGGCAGACCAGGATAGCGTGCCCATTGAAGATCTGGTCACAGTATTCGTGGAAACCATGACCAGAGTGGTGGAATTCATGGTGATAACCGGGAAGAATGTCACAGAGAGTTTGGTGAAGGCGG
>JAMOBH010000250.1:0-8285 GCA_039908085.1 Magnetococcus sp. YQC-5 | reverse complement strand
GAACTTTTGGTTGTGGTCGTGGTCGCAGCATTGATCGCGCCCCCGGTGCTGTCCTTGCCCGTGGTCTTGCTGGTACTGGTACTGGTCACTGTGGTATCGCTCTTGTCCGACACCAAATTGAGATCAAACTCACTGGACCAATCTTTATACAAGGTCGTTTTCAAAGAAAATCGTGCCCGTCGGACTTCCATATCGGGCCGGATGGCATTACCCTGCTCGTTATCGCTCACAAAACCCGCATCCAACATGATGCGACCATCCAGCTTGTATTGAATCCCGCCATCCGCAGATTCCAAAATCAGGTAGCTGTCTTTGTTTTTTGCCGCAAGAGGAATCTCTTTATGTTGAACCGGCGCACTTGTATCCACAGCACCAGCTGAACTCTTTGCCGTCCCTCCAGATGAAGACAAAGACCCTCGCTCCGTGCTGACGGGTGCGGATTGCTTGTCAATCATATTGCGCAATTCCTTGTTTTCCGACTTGGTCGCCACCAACTCTTTTTTCAAGTCCATAATCATCTTGTACAATTCTGCATTGCTGGGATCAGCAGCGAACAAGTCGGCAGTTGGCACTGCCAATGACAACAAAGCAAGCGTGTAACCGGTTTTTTTGAACATTAATATTTCCTCCCCTGAGTTGATATTATTTTACTGAATCCGCCATTGCATAGTGTCCAAACTCCCTGAAACAGTCATCCTGACGGGTTGGCCTTTGCCCAAAAACTGACCCGCCATCCCTGGCAAATTGGCTTTGATCGGCTGAATCTGCACCTCTCCGCTGATGGAACTGGTACGAATCTCCGGCAGAATGATCTTAAGAATCAACTTGCCAGCTACAGCAATCTCCCCCTTGCCAGAAATCCTGATCTCCATGACGTTCTTTTCCTTGACCACGCCATTGAGTATCAAAGGTTCAATCCTGGCACCAAATGCAGTCACTCCTTTTCCTTGAATCTCCCATTCACCCCCATCCAGCCCCATCGGCTTGGTAGTGGTTGCGATCATCCAACCCTTGCCATCACCCTTGCCTTTCACCTCCCCTCCCATCGGTCCAAGCCACAAGGCCGCCAGCTTGGTCAGGTCATCCATTTGCGCTTCCATCGCCAAACGACTGTTCGCACCATTCCAGTTAACCGTCACATCCCCACCCAACCGAATGAAATCAAGCCTCATTTGATAGCTGACTCCAATCCTGCCAAGCAGCACAGGCAGAATCTGGGGACGCAAAATCACCTCTTCGATCTCTTTGTCAGGCGAAAAAAACGGCGGGGTTCCATGCAGCTTGACAAAACGCAAGCCTTCCCAGCCCAAAGAGACCGATTGCCAACTCATCCGCCCCTGAGTGATCTTTTTGAGCCATTGATCCATCCGGTCCGGCGGCAGGTAAATCACCAGCCCAACCAGATAGGCCACCAGCATCACCGCGACTATGCCAACTATCTGCTTCCTGCTCATGGGATTCGCATCATAACAAGCCGATCTCCATGGAAAGCGAAACTCCTGGGGCCTCTTTTTCCGCACGCTTGATATCACCCCGTATGATGCGGATCTGCGACGTGGATTCCATCCGGTGGACAAACCGAATCGCCGTCTCCATGGTGATGGCCTTGAGATTCAAGTCGGCTTTTTCCTTGAACAAACCCGTTTCATTGGACTTGATGGCAACTGGAGCAATTTGCTGCATCTTGTCGGTCAATTGAAACGAGGCCGTCTCTTTTTCCAGCCATGGGAGCAAAGAGGTAATCTCTTCGGCTCCTGGCTTGTTGGCTTGCTGACCCTTGCCAGCCCCGCGAATCGCCTTCAATTGCCCAGCCAGCAAAGCCACCTCGCGCCGCATGCTCTCCTGGGTACGAACCTTGGCTTCCCATTGGTCAACAGACTGTTCTGTCCAGACAATACCCTGCATTGCCAGCAGTACCATCACAACTGCCAGACCAAATCCAAGCAACAAACGTTTGTTAGTTTCATTCATGGAACTTAACCAAATGAGTTTCAATAATCAAGGTGTTACTCATGTTGATGTTGACAGCCAATGGCATGCTTTCCCCTAACCTCGCCCAGCATTTGCCTGAACTATTAAAAAAAAAGAGGGGGTCTGGGGGATTCATCCCCCAGGACTTTGCATAAAAAAATCAAAATTTTAGTATGGTTCATGTTGGGGCTTCGCCCCAAACCCCACCAAGGGCTTTGCCCCTGGACCCCACCATGGGGATAATCCCCCTGGACCCCTGATGGTTAAAAAACTTCACATCCCAAAATGGTTTCGGTTGAATCGTGGCTTTCGCCCCAAACCCGTCAACTCATAACACCCCAAGACGGAAACGGACGATTTTGGTCTCTGGCACAATACGCGCTTCATCCATGCGCGTCTCTTTGCCCCCGGAAACCTGTTGCAAAGCAGCGCGTACCCGGTCCAAATGTTGATACGAAGGAACCTCTCCTGTCAGTTGAACCTCCCCTGGTTCATAACGCAACCGCAACCATTTGACCTGGGTATCCACCGGAACGGAATTCTGAATAATTCCAATCCAGGTTCCAAGACTTTGAAAGGATCCCTCCTTGGCCACATTGGCCTGTCCAAGAGCCTGTTTCAATTGCAATTGTGGTTCCACAATCACCGGAATATGAGGCAAAGCCTCACGAAAAATCGCTTCCGTGGCGGTTTTCAAGCGGGCATATTCTGACTTGGCCTGATGATACCGCATGGCCTGCTGCCCCCCCCAGATCATCAACAACATCAGGACCAAAAGGGCCGCACCCCTCCAGGGCCGCAACCACGTTTGCCACTGCTTGTCCCCTGCCCCGTTCATAAAATCCATCAAACGGTGATGACTGCCCTGGGCCGCAGCCAATGCCAACCCCGCAGGACGAACCCATTCCCAACTCCGCAACCCCTGACCCAAGGCTTCCAAACCCGGTACTTCAACGTTGGTCCACCCAAGCACCTCCCAAAGCGGTTGCCAGAAAACCCGCGAGTGCCCCAAAAAAATCATTTTAACCCCAGTCAGATTCTGACCTGACAAACGATGCATCAGATCCTGTATCAACCACCCCAACTCTTCCAACAAGGCCCCCTCCCCCAAAGCAACCGTGGCCGGAGCAACCAAACGCAAATCCCGCAACTGGCCTTCAGTGACCGAATACACAGCAACCGGATCCGCAGAACCATCCACCACAATACTCGACTGTTGAGACGCCGTCTGCTGCCCCAACAAACCAGCCGCCTCCAACAACGGCCAACTGCCCAATTCAGCCATGACCACGCCCACCGGCTTGATCTTCTCTTCAGTCAAACGGGCCAGCAGCTCATCCAATAGGGACCGCTCACACATGGCGAAAAACACCGCAGCTCCTTGTTCAACCGGCTCCCATTGCAACGCAAAACAGGGGTCGTCCAATCGATACAGCAGCGTATCCATGGCCTCTTGTGGCAGAATCGCCCAAATCTGATCCCGTCTGGTAAAAGGCAACACGGTTTTGCGCAACGTCATGCCAACTACAGAAAGCCCAGCCAACACCGCACGCTCCCCACCGACAATGACACTCATGCCGGTTTCAAACACCAACGCATTGCGATCCACCAAACGCACCCAAAGCTGCTTCTGAGGAGAGGGAACCAAGCCCCATGTGGCTGCGGATTTCATCCGTTCCATCTCATTTTAGTGATCGTCACTTGCTTGCCATTGCGTAACATCCAAACATTCAGCGTACCTGCCACCGTATTGACCTGAGAACGAATTCGCACCATGAAACAACCGCTGTTGACCCCAAGCAGATTCGCCATGGCAGGCGTTACAGTCACCCCGACAGTGGCCAGTTCCGCCACTTGCGTAAAAGGAACTTTTTGCCGCCGCTCCACCACCGGTTGCCAGTTCAAATCAGGTGTAAGCAGTTCCAGGGTTTTGATGTCGGCGGTGTTGACATTCAAACGGCCCGTCTTACACTCTTCGTCCACCGTGAAAAAAGGTTTAATCTTTTGTACGCTCTTCTTGTCCCAACCCTGGACCTGTACCAATTGCTCCACGGCTTGAATCGGTTCAACGGCCTGTTGCGCAACCAATACCGCAGAAGCCTGCGTGTTTTGTCCAACCGCCCCGTCCACAGGCTTGAGCCACTCGATCAGATTCTCCAGTAACCTGTTGGGAATCTCCTCCCGCTCAAGCAAATGAGTCAAAACCATGCGCAAATCCGTGTTGATCTGACCATCCTGTTTTTTCAAACCACTCATATTCCAATATCGCGTCGTGTCGATCACCACGGCTTCCGCTGTCCCGTCTTCATTATCAGGCAAGGAGATGGGCATGGCCCACATTTCATTCAAATGATCGGTCGCACTGTTTTGCAGACCATCCAGGACCAATACCTGCACCACCAAACCAAGCAAAGACTCGGCATTGCGACGCGCCAATTCAAGGTTGAGTTCCTGCTGTACCTGCCGCAAATGAAACCTTTGCGACTCCACACCAGCATAAACAAGAGGCACCAGAAATGCCATGGCTGCCAGCGTCACCAGCAATACCATGCCTTCCTGACCACGTGATCTGCCGGAAACGAATCGGCCCACCCCATCATTCATGGTCGCAACTCTGGAGCCGTGAATGAAAATGATTGCAGGTTATGAATCAAACGCCACTCACCTATATTCTGCCACACAAAATGCCAACGAATGGCTCTCCATGGCTGCTGGGCAGCTTCTCCGAACGCATGCCACTCCTTGGCGTCGAGCAATGCGTATTCTACTTTATCCAAACCTTGATCAATTCTCAAGGTCAACTGAGCTTCTTCGCGCGTGCCATGCAAAGATTGTACCCGTCTTTCCCAAATCATGCCGTCGTTTGTTGGCTTGTTTTTCCAGTGATAAATCACTTCCACCTGCGGTCCCAGATGCCAATCCGGGACAATATCTCCGGTACAACGCAAAATCAGGGTATCTTTTTCCTCCAGGATGATCCGGGCTGGTGGTTCCTTGGCCAAATAGTCCAGATCCCGGTTCAAAAGGCGACGCAGATGCATCCACAAATGAACGGTATCTGCACGATGTTCCAAAGCTTGCACCTGGACCACAGTCCCATTGACCATCCGATACAGACCACTCAATAAAAAAGCACTGATGGTCAAAGCAACCAGTGCCTCCAACAGAGTAAACCCCATGGCGCGTCCTGCTAGCGGAGCGACCAATGCAACCTCTCCACAAACAAAGGAGCAGCAGCCGGTCCCACTTGAATACGAACTTCATAACCTTTGCCGTCGTCTGTTGACCGGACCTGCCTGGTCCATGCAAACAAACGACCCGCCATTGCCTCCTCACCTGAAAGATGATCAGGAAGCAAAGGCATCCCATCCACCTTGAACATCTCCATCAGATTGCTGGCCAACTGGGCAGCGGCCAGTTGTTCCTCAAGATGAAATTGAGTATTCATCTGTCGCTGCACAATGGCCCCGATCCCGACAAACAGCATGCCAAGCAGGGCCACGGCAATCATGATCTCCAACAGGGTGAAACCCCTTTGCCCCTGTGGTGTCACTCCCATTCCAACAACCCTTGTTCAACACGGGGTTTGCTCCATTCCGGGCGATAAGAGACCGTAAACCCACCTGGAGCCGAACTGGCCGCAAATTGCACCATAATAGGTCGCTCAGGACCAAACGGCGTAAACCTGACGAGTACTTCGCTCAAATCCGGCAAGTCGGTTTTATCCGGCATCCAGATCAGCTTGCCCAGGTCAGCATGCACAACGCCAGCCTGCAACAACGGATCCTCCACCGGCACAAAGGTCTCATCCCGGAGTACCTCACAATGATAGGTGGCGCGAGGCAAATCCAGACGCAGGCGATATTCCGCCACACCATAGGAACTTTGATCTCTGAGCCAGATCAAGACATTACGAAAACGATTGGCTGCTGAACGCATGGATTCCAACTGTCCCAGTCCCAAATGCGGCATGACCAGCCCCATCAGAATGGTGATCAGAAACAGCGTGACCATCACCTCCAGCAAAGAAAAACCGGCGATCAGGGTGCCGCGTTTCACGGGGCCTGATCGAGATTCCAAGAGGTGATGTCTGCTCCTTTGCCCTCCCCTCCCGGCATGCCATCGGCCCCCAATGAAATCAGGTCATAATTGCCATGCAAACCAGGAGACAAATAAACAGAAGGATTTCCCCAGGGATCCACCGGAAGCTTGGCCAAATAGCCATCCTGACGCCAACGACGCGGCACAGGTTCAATCGATGGTTTGGTCACCAAGGATTGCAACCCCTGTTCGGTGCTGGGATATTGGTTGTTGTCCAGACGATAGAGATCCAGAGCCTGACCAATGGACTGGATATCCAGCACGGCCTTGGTGTGACGTGCTTCGTCCGGGCGACTCATGATTTTCGGAATGATCAAAGTGGCCAGGATGCCAAGAATGACCACCACCACCATGATTTCAATCAGAGTGAAGCCGCCAGACCCTGATTTGGTTGGAAACGAGTAATATTTATTCATCATGGGTTCTCTTGATTGGGTTGATAAAACCAAAAGTCATTGGAATTCAATGTATCCGGGATCCGCAACGAGCCATCAGGCAATCGGACCCGCTCCTCACGCAAAATTTCGGTGCGCTCATGGATCAAGCGATCCACAACCAGCCAGATTCCCGGAATCACCCCATGGCGCGTCAAAGCCTCACGGGCATAGTGGGAACAATTGGGAAAAGAGGGACACCGATCTCCATCCACTTGGCTGAAGGTATTTGAATACAAGGACAAAGGAAAAAGCAACCATTGGGTCACTCCTGTCGCCTCTGTTGTACGTTCAACGCGAGGCGTTGGCAAGGGGCGATAGGCCAAAGGATTCTTCTCTCCGGCGAAAACACTCCGGCCAACCATGAACTGGAGGCAAAACAGCACCAAGAGGGTCATAACTCGATTCCGCTGCCATTTAGGCCACAAAAAACCAGCAGTTTGCCGGTAATGCGCATAATCTGGATGATATTGAAGAAGTTTTCTTTCTTCCAAGCGGGCGCGCCAAATTTGAAGCATGGTAAAAACCAAGGATCCAATCATGGTCAAACGATTGGGTACAGCAATTGCATATCCCCAGGAAGCGAGGATTTCACCCGTGTAGAGAGGATGCCGGACCCACCGATAGATCCCGGTCAAGACCAGATCCCGGACTTCAGTAAAAATGGAAAACGATCCCCGCAGATGCCACATACCCAACAAGGTGATGACTTCACCACAGGCCATGATCAAAAAACCGACGATCATCTGTTCCGGGGTTTGACGCCAGAGGGTAAACCAATCCGTACCGCCCGGCAGGTGATGGATCCAGAGCCAAAAATCACGTTGCTGGAAGTAATATTGGCATAACAGCATGATCACCAGTGGCAGCGGAGCCATGATCAATGGCAAAAAAATCTCCACCGGATGGCTGGCCAAGGCACGAGCCGGCTTGCGTATCAAGTAGGCATGAAAAAACAACAGGAACAAACAAGTGACCAGAAACCAGCGCGTCATTGTCAACAGATCGCCATGGATCGGCAAGACTCCACCCCATGCTGGCGGAAGAAACTGACGACCGACAAAAAAGGCAAAAACAGACAATCCGGTGATGCGACCGAGAGATTCGCGATTCATGTTCAATGGTTTGGTGTCATGAAAACAGCAGAAGTGAGAAAAAAAGAGATTATAGCATTTCCATGCCAATGGGCCAATCAAAATGATGCAAAAAAATTGCACATAAAATGCTTGCTCTGGATTGAGCCTGATCAATCAGAGCATTCATTGGACTGGTTGAAGAGTGGCTTGCAAGAACTGAATCATTTTTTTAGTCTTACCCAATAACACTCATCGAGGACGAAAAAACATCATGAACAAACTGATGACAGGTATGGCTGTGATGGCATGGATGACCGTGATGCCAGCGTGGGCCGCAGATACGACTCCAGAAAAAACGACTCCTGAAAAAGATACCAGTGTCGTGACAGATGGCCAATTCAAAGATCACAAAACCAAAATGATACAACAGCTGGAAGAAAAATTGACCTGCTTGAAAGCTGCCAACTCCAAGGAAGATATCAAGCACTGCAATGAGGCACAAAAAGTTCAAAACCAAAAGGAGAAATTACAGCGCATTCAAGAGCGCAAGAAAAAATTGGAGAGTGAGGAAAAAATCCTGAAAGAAAAATTGCAACAGTAGCTTCCCTGCTTAACCTCTCTCTTGCTCCATAAATAAAATACAAGCAAAACCCTGGGGGATGAATCCCCCAGACCCCCTCTTTTTTTTTAATATTTTTTTACA
>JAMOBH010000249.1:0-8286 GCA_039908085.1 Magnetococcus sp. YQC-5 | reverse complement strand
CCCTTTTTTTTTAATAATTATTAAAAAAAAAGAGGGGGTCTGGGGGATTCATCCCCCAGGGTTTTGCCTTTGACTTTTGCCCGAAGGGCATCATATTCTTAAAGATGGAAGCTTGTCGCATAGCAAGGATTCCATGACAAAGCAACAAATCGTACTAATGATGGAACATCCACTTTAAAAAAGCGGTATTGGAGGCATGAACAAATGAGCATGAATCAAGACAAAAAACTGACACGCAGGACATTCCTTGGTGCTGTGAGTGCCACAGGTGCCGCTTGTGTGTTCGCCGGTTACATGGGCATGCCAGGTATCGTCCAGGCAGCTGACGCACCGGCAGCAGCGGCTGCACCAGCTGCTGAAGCGGTCAACATGGATGAACTGATTGCCACTGATATGGGTCCAGGCCCCATTGCCATGGAAAAGGTGAAAATCGACACCCCTCCCAAGGCGGAAAATGGAGCCTTGATTCGGATGCCGGTTTCGGTGGATCACCCCATGGAGCCAAATAACCACATTACTTCACTGGCCATTTATGTGGACAACAACCCCAAACCATTGGTGGGACGTTTTGAATTCACTCCTGCATCAGGCAAGGCTGAGGTGGAGTTGCGGATTAAAATGGCCAAAGCATCCCAGGTGCGTGCCATTGCCAAGAGCAACACCGGTAAGCTGTACGGTGCAAAAATGACCATTGAAGTTGCGGAAGGCGGTTGCGCTGGTTAAGTTTGACAGAATCACACATTCCTAACGTTTAACAGTTGGAGACGATTATGGCGGATATTGGAGAACCCAAAGTACGCGCACCGGAAAAACCCCTCAAGAAGGGGGATCTCGCGCTCATCAAGACACTCATCAAGCACCCGATGGAGAGTGGTCTGCGGAAAGACAAAACCACTGGCGAAGTCATCCCAGCCCATTTCATTCAAGAAATCACGGCGGAATATGGTGGGGCCACAGTCATGAAAACGATGTGGTCTGGAGCTGTTTCCAAAAATCCGTTTTTCTCGTTCTACCTCAAGGTCGACAAACCAGGGCCGGTGAATGTGGTCTGGAAAGACAACAAAGGACAAGAGTGGAAGGAAAAGGCTGAAATCAAAGTCGAATAGTCTGGTTGCTGGGAAAGGTCCAGGGGGGACATCATCCCTCCTGGATACTGGATGAATAAGCTGGAGATGTCCAGGGGGAACTCATTCCCCCTGCATACTGGATGCAATGATAAGATGTGGGGTTCCAATGCCTGATCTTGTTAGTGACATTGTGGGACGTATCGCCCGACTCCCTTTAGCCCCTTCTGCTGCCGCAGCCCTTATGCCCTTGCATGAGGCATTCAGCAATTCCATTCATGCTATCAAAGAAAAATTTTCAGACAAGGCAATCCAGCATGGCAGGATTGATATTCAAGTATTTCGTGAAGCAGAATACGTCATTGGATTTCGGATTGAGGATAATGGAACTGGTTTTGATGATGCAAACTTCCTTTCATTCCTGACGCCTGACAGTTGCCAAAAAATCAGTCTCGGAAAAAAAGGTGTAGGCCGTCTTTCCTGGCTGAAAGTTTTTGGATCTGCCCATATCGACAGTATTTTCCAATCTGGTGGAGATGGTATGTCGATGATGTCGCGTTCATTTGACTTCATACTGGACCAGAAGGATCAAATCCGAAACATTTTGGTTGCTTCTGCTGATGAAAAAAAATCCGGTACGACTATCACATTATCACCATATACTGACCCATATAAAACACGATGTCCATCCCGATCAGAAACAATTATTCATCGAATAATTGCACATTTTCTACCTGTTTTTGCTTCTGGGGCCTGCCCGCCAGCCTATTTGCATGATAATGACGAAAGTGTCAATCTGAATGATTACTTTAGAAGTAAAATTGTAGATCAAAACAATACGCAGTTATCGGTTAAACTCAAAAAGGAAGAAATTGAACTGACTTTGCATCACATGAAATGCGATAAAAGCATTCGTCCATCAGGCAATAAATATAATTGGATGTATCTTTGCGCACATGAACGTAGTGTTACCGAACAGTGTATTGACAATCAGTTGGGACTAAAATTGCTTGACGATAGATTTATTTATATAGGATGCGCTTCTGGAGCGTATTTGAATGAACATGTTAATCAAGAGCGTAATGATTTCCCTTTTACATCTATGGAAGAAAGTGAAATTCGTCGTGGAGTAGCCGGAAGTGCCCGCCAATATCTATCCGATTATGTCGCCGCTGCTCGACGTCAAACGGTCAAAAACACACAAAACCTTATCCATGAAAACCCACAATTCATCTATCTCAACGATCAACTGGATACTTTTGTCGAATCACTGCCCCCCACAAGTGCCAATAATCCTGAAGAAATTTACAAAATGATGTGCTCGGACCGCTATCGCAGGCAACGCACCTTCAAACGGATGGAGATTGAGATCAAAAATGCTTCTGATCATAACGCAGCCATCCTCGCGAAAGTTGAAGAGTATATCTCTTACATAGACAAAGAACGAACTGGGGCACTGGCTGAGTATGTGGCCAAGCGAAAGGCGATTTTGGATTTGTTGGATACCCTGACAGGTTATAATAGTATTGAGAAGCAGAATCACCACCTGGAGGAGGCTGTCCACAGTCTGATCTGTCCCATGAAAGTCGATTCATCACAGCTTGAATTAATGAGTCATAATCTGTGGATACTGGATGATCGTCTTGCTTTCTTCAATTTTTTTGCTTCCGACAAAGAGGCGCGACAATACATCGATACCGAAAGCCGTGAACGTCCTGATCTTGCTTTTCTCTATGACAGCTGTCTCGCTTGGCGTGAAGGAGAACAACGTGGAGACAAAATAGTGATTGTCGAATTCAAACCTCCTGGCAAAGAAAATTACCTGGATGAAGATCCCGTTCGACAAGCATTAAGATATGTCAACATGATGAAATCATCGCGGACGTTCAGAGATCAAAAAGGACGTGTTGTTTCTAATGTCAACGAACATACTTCGTTTGATTGCTATATTGTTGCTGATCTTACTGAAGGGTTGCGCAAACATCTGATTGGTTTGCCCTTGCAAAGTACGCCTGATGGTGAAGGCATGTTTGGATACACAGATAATCCAAGGGCATATGTGGAAATTATTCCGTTTGGGAAATTACTCAGGGATGCCAAAGCTCGCAACGCTGCATTCTTCCAGGCTCTTGGTTTGGATGGTTGAATTGGGTAAATCCAGGGGGATGAAGAATCAATGTCAAAAAGCAAAGTCAAAGGCAAAACCCTGGGGGATGAATCCCCCAGACCCCCTCTTTTTTTTTAATGGTTTTTTGCAAGGCCGTTGCGACTCCTGAAACGCAACCAATGATCAACCAACGTCAAGGCCATCATGGCCTCAGCCACTGGCACAGCCCGTATCCCCACACACGGATCATGTCGCCCATGCGTGACAATCTCACACGCCTCACCCCGCACATTCACGGTTTTTCTTGGAATCCGTATGGATGAAGTCGGCTTGACCGCCAACCGCACCACAATCTCCTGTCCCGTCGAAATCCCCCCCAGAATGCCCCCTGCATGATTACTCAAAAAAGCAACCCCATCAGGCGTGTGCGGATCCGGGATCATTTCATCCGCCAACTCTGAACCACGCCCCAAAGCCACCCCCATGCCACCGCCGATCTCCACCCCCTTGACCGCATTGATACTCATCATGGCCTTGGCCAAATCCGCATCCAAACGATCAAACACCGGCTCACCCAAACCCAATGGCACACCCAAAGCCGACACTTCCAGCAGGGCTCCCACCGAATCCCCATCCGTCCGTATCTCATCCAAAAGTGCGGCAAAACGATCTACAGCCGTGGCGTCTGGCAGAAAAAACGGATTACGTTCCACCTCCTGCCAATCCCAATTGGCCCGATCAATCCGCTCCGCCCCCATGGCGATCAGGGCACCGGCAATCCGTACCCCAATGGAAGCCAGCACTTTTTTGGCAATGGCCCCGGCAGCCACGCGCATGGCCGTCTCACGCGCCGAGGCTCGACCACCACCGCGATAATCCCGTATGCCATACTTCCGCCAGTAGACATAATCCGCATGTCCAGGCCGAAAACGCTCCTTGATCTCCCCGTAATCCCTCGAACGTTGATCGGTATTTTCAATCTGCAAACCAATGGGGGTGCCTGTGGTGACGCCTTCAAACACCCCAGAGAGAATTTTCACCCGATCAGGTTCGTCTCTGGGGGTGGTGAAACGACTTTGTCCAGGACGACGACGATCCAAATCCCGCTGCAAATCCGCTTCCATCAAGGGGAGTCCCGCAGGACATCCCTCCACCACAGCACCTATCGAGGGACCATGACTCTCGCCAAACGTGGTCAACCTGAACAACATTCCAATGCCATTACCCGACATGCGCCCTGCCCCGTTGGATCCATTCACTCAGCATGATCAACAGCCTTCATGCCCACTACGTGATACCCGGCATCCACATGCAACACCTCTCCGGTCACACCACTGCTCATGCCTGACAGCAAATAAAGGGCTGACTCTCCCACCTCTTCAATCGTGACATTGCGGCGCATGGGGGCATTATCCCGATTCCAGTTCAGAATATGTTTGAAATCCCCAATCCCGGCTGCGGCCAACGTGCGAATGGGTCCGGCAGATATGGCATTCACCCGAATGTTCTTGGGACCGAAATCCACCGCCAGATAGCGCACACTGGCCTCCAGAGCCGCCTTGGCCACGCCCATGACATTGTAATGCGGCACCACCCGCTCTGCTCCCAGATAACTCAAGGTTAGAATCGAACCTCCATCCTTCATCAAGGGAGCTGCCCGGCCACACACAGCGGTCAATGAATAGACCGATGTCTCCATGGCTATCAAGAACCCCTGCCTGGAGGTGTCATAATAATAACCCGTCAACTCTTCCTTTTTGGCATAGGCGACCGAATGGACCAGAAAATCCAATCCACCCCAGCGTTGTTCGACCTCCAGAAAGAGTTTGTCAATCTCGTCGTCATGATTCAAATTGCATGGAACAACGAAATCAGACTGCAACTCTTTGGCCAAGGGTCGCACCCGTTTTTCCAATGCATCACCGAGATAATTGAATGCCAGTTCCGCACCTTCGCGATGACAGGCACGCGCAATCCCCCACGCAATGCTGCGTTCATTGGCCAGCCCCAAAATCACACCTCGTTTACCAGTCAGGATTCCCATGGCATATCCTTATATTGAAACGTGTCAGTATTTCTACAGCCTTCAACCATTCTATATGCGTTGCCGCTGATCATTCAACCGAAATCCCGACAAGCCCCCTTCTTTCATCCCACGCCCCATAGCCAGAACCTTGAACCGTTCCCCCATCTCATGGGGCATCAGCAGACGCATCACGGCTTCACGCAACAAAGAGGCGTCCTCATGCGTCTTGTTTCTGGTCACCTGCTCCAACCGCTCCAAAATGCCCAATCCCATCAAAAACCAACTTTGGGTGGTATAGCCCAGTATCGAAAGCCCAGCGCGTTGGCCTGCTCGCGCCATGGCGGTAAAATCCACATGCGCAGTCAAATCCATCTCCCCGAAATAGCCTGATGGATCATCCATGCGTTCATGGCCCCGATGACCGACCAGAGTTCCCATGGTACGCCATGGGGCGTAATATTCTGCGGCCAGATAGCCATAATCAACAATCAAGACCACGCCCCGTTGCAAAACCCGTCCAGCTTCCTCCATCCAGGCCGCTGCCGCAAGCCCTACTTCGGTTCGATATCCCGGCTCCAGATGGATGCCAATCGAGGCAAAATAATCTGCCGACAAAGGGGGAACTGGCTCCAGCAGAACCATTTCCACGCCACCCGCACCCCCCTGTGTGACGCCCACTTCTCGAAGTCCATCCTGGGTCATCTCCACCCAATGGACCGGCAAAGCGTCCAGAAATTCATTGCCCATGATCACTCCGGCAGCCACCTCTTCCGGGAGTGTGGTCTGCCAGGTGATCAGGTCAGACCCGATGCCGTTTTCTGCCAGCAAGCACTGTTGCCGGGCGCGAAAATCATGACTTGCCTCCACCAGAACATAAGCCAGGGAGGCCAGAAAGGCAGGAAAACGTCGGGCAGTCTGCAAAATATCCAAGGCCAGCCGCCCAGTCCCCCCCCCCATCTCCACCACCGTGAACCGGTCAGGACAACCCAGTTGTTCCCAGATTTCCACGCACTGTAATGTGAGGAGTTCTCCAAATATCGAGGTCAATTCCGGGGCCGTGACAAAATCCCCTTCACGACCTATGCGTGGTTTCTGACTCATGTAATATCCATGCGTCGGATGATACAGGGCCAGTTCCATGAAACGACAAAACGGTACGGCACCTCCACAGGAAGCCATTTCCTGGAACAACTGGGAGTACAATGGCTGACAATATTTCATCAATCATTTACCCTTGGTTTTTGCGACAGATCGTGATTAAAAAAATAGTGACATTCAGTTGGATCCATGGTCATAAAGCTGCTTGTGGTCAATCGTTCACCCCCCCTCACCCCCAGTGAGAGGGTTCGGGATTACTCTTGAACTGGCTTGTGCGCTGAGTGTGTCTATGCGATTGGAATTTTGCCAATGATTTTTTGTTGAGGCTGCTGCTTGTGTATGATTTTTCTGCCGCAAAAGCGTTTCAATGGCAATGTCTTCATCTACGGATTCCCAATGAATGCCAACACCACCGCCGATAAATCTCCAATTTTTTCGTTGTTCATCGGTCGCATTCATCAATCTTGGAAACCATGCCAGAGGCACGGCGACTTCACGACCATCGGACAGTATTACCTTAAGCATTTCATCCATCACATCAACATGAACCGCCAATGAATCATATTCAATCGTCAGAGTACTCATACCATTTATCCTCAAACAAATTACGATATTTTTTAACAAAACAGGCAATCTCAGCTAATTCTTTGCCACGGAATCCTCGTGAACTGGCCAAGCCAACAGGTGTCAGCCAAAATTTTGCATATCCTTCTGCTTTTTCAACATGGATGTGGGGCGGCTCGAATCCTTCCTGACTGAAAAAGAAAAAGCGATAGCCATTTATTCTAAAAATGGTTGGCATATTTTCCCTCCCATCACATGATCAGCCTTCTTCAACTACGCTTGCCAAGAGTCCCGATTCTTATCGCTCATAAACGATCTGACCTGATTGCAATGCATTGGTAATCACATGATTGACTGTCCCGTACCAGTACTCCACCTCTTCAGGTGTAAATAAAAACAAATCTATGGCACATAGAGAAGGTTCAAAAAGCAAATGCATGCCCAAGGAACGTTTATATTTTGGCAACTCGGTTGGCATGACGATGATCAAATCCAGATCACTGTCTGGGGTGGGTGTTCCGTTGGCATAAGAACCGAACAGAATAATTTTTTCAGGCGAAAAGTATTCCCCAATCGCACGTGTAACAGCATCAATCGTTTGGGGAGAGATCAATTCATCAGGTTTCTGTGGGGTGAGCATGAGTTTGGGAGGTTGCGCATTCATGCCATCTCTTCTGATTGTATTATTTGCAATATTTCATTTTGTTCGATGCTGGCATGTTCAGTCTTGCAATAAATTGTCACCAACAAAATATTATGTATGCTTTTCTGATAATAAATAATTCGATAACCACCACTTTTTTCCACGATTCATATCTGTATTTTTTACACGAACCTTATAAATCGTATAGCCGACCCCATAAATTTGATCGCCAGGATTAATACCAGCTTCTAACAAATCCAGGATGGGTTGGACATCAGAACGAATATGATAATATTTACGGCTTAATCGTTTAATTTGACATTTGAATTGGTCAGAATATTGTACAAATACAAAACTATTCTGCATGAATGCCTTCCCAGAGATTCTGGATCGGATGGACACGCCCCGCCTTGACGTCTCTCCAACCAGCACGGAAAGATTCAGCCGGAGTTGGCCACAATTCCTCTTCAACAGCCTGTTTGGCTAAGCCGACAATACCTGATTGAACATCCCTTTCAATCTGCTGGTCCCATTGAATTGGCTCCAACTCATTCACCAGCCAATTTTTTAAACTGTTCTGATCTTCCTTGGATAATTGTAAAATAACTGATTCAATTTCCTGTATGGATGGCATTTTAGGCTCCTTTACAGAACTGGATGCCCTGCGGGCAGCAAGTCAAAAGCAAAACCCTGGGGGATGAATCCCCCAGACCCCCTCTTTTTTTTTAATAATAAAAAAATAAAAAATAAAAAATAATAAAAAAAAAGGGTGGGGGGTTTGGGG
>JAMOBH010000248.1:0-8293 GCA_039908085.1 Magnetococcus sp. YQC-5 | reverse complement strand
ATATCAGGGTTGGGGCCTCCATTTCCATGCGCGATCTCGCTGTCGCCACCCACCTGTGATTATCTTTCATCATCGGGGGCGTCGCAAGTCGCGACATGACCGTTAGTGCCAATCTTTGTGAAGCAGTGGCAGGACTGGTTGAGCATGGGAAAGGCATCGATATCGCATTGACCTGGGCTCGCACACGTCCGACTCCTGGAAAGAACCCCCGTATCCAATTTACTGAAGACTCTGCTGGAGTATTACGTGAAGCTGCTCGCGAGTTTCGTAGGCGTGAACCGAGAATGGACGTGGTGTTAACCGGTTGGGTTCTTAAACTGGCGCGTGATCCAGATCGTTTTGATGGAGATGCAACACTCCAGGTTTTGTTGGAGGGGGAAAAGAGACCACGCAATATACGAATCACTTTTGAGCAGACAGATTTTGAGACCGTAATTCGTGCTTTCCAACAAAAATTGGCATTATCCCTTGAAGGAGATATTGTCCAGACTGGTCAGAGATGGGAGGTAAGATCGCCACGTGCTGTTGTTATAGCCCAAATAGACGATACAGGAAGCCTGTCATGACATCTCTCCCTGGCACCATGCCCAACTGGAACAATGCAGGTGTATTGCCGCCTATCAGACCGACAGCTCCAGGCGACAGTATAGATCGCTCACCGTATACCTTGAATCTTGTCACACTGGTCAATCACTTCAATTCCATGTTGTCTCTTGATCGGATCGCCATACTAAACGGCTTCATGAAATTTCGTGCGTCACTGCATCAAGCAGGAATCGTCAATGGATTTCAATGGTTGGACGGTAGTTTTCTGGAACATGTGGAGATACTGGAATCTCGCCCGCCACGGGATATGGATGTGGTGACCTTCTTTCACCTTCCAGATGGGCATGATCAGCAGTCATTGGCGCAAAGAAACCCACTCCTGTTCGATCATAAAAGATTAAAAACTTCATACATGATGGATGCCTATTTTTTTGTACTTGGCAACCCTACAGAGGCATACCAGGTACAAAAGATCTCCTATTGGTACAGCATGTGGTCGCATCGCCGAGATGGTCTCTGGAAAGGCTTCATACAGATTGATCTCGATCCCTCACAGGACATCAAGGCCAGTGCGATCCTGAACCCTGCTGGAGGAATGCACCATGAGTAACGAGTATCTTTCCATCGCGTCCGAAATCAAGGAACTGGAAGCCATTCTGGCCAGCATTCCAGAAGAGGATGTCATTGATCGTATGAGTCTTGAGTCAAGGCTCGAAGCCGCCAAAGAGGCACTGGCTGCACAGCCTCGGCGGCCTGCTGCCAAGGCGCGTTTGACCTTTCGAGGCAAACCGGTGTTCGGCAGCCATGGAATGACAGCAGATTTTGGGGCAAAAGCTGCCGGGACTTTCTCGGATGCTTTTGCTGCCGTGGCCGCCAGTTTAAACGAGGGTCTGCGCGCCATGGGACCGATTCCCAACCGGGACAGGAACCATTTGTTGATCACTGGAACGGCTATCGGTTCGTTTGGTTTTGAATTTGAGCTTCCTTCACCGCAGCAGCTATCGCTGTTTCCCGATGAAGATGCCGGAAACGCCATGGCCAAGATCCAAACCCTGTTCAAACTGACTGCCGAAGGCAGCGATGACGAGATGGCGGAAATCATCGAAGAGATCCATCCTCGCGCCGTTAAGAAGATATATGACTTTCTGGATATGCTGGTTCAGCAACAGGCTTGGTGTGGCCTGGAGTTCGCCGACCACTTTTTCCGGTATTCAAGCTACGACCAACTGAAAACAGCCAGCGAACGCTTGAAGGATGATAATATTCAGGAACGTCAAGAAAAGTTCCAAGGAGAATTTCAGGGGGTGCTTCCGGGTGGAAGGTCGTTCGAATTCAAACTTTCCGATCAAGATGGGGTGATTCGAGGAAAAATCGATCCGGCCATTAAGGATCCGCACATTCTTTATCGACTTTGGTTGCACAGGCCGATGACCGTTCAATTCAATGTCATGCAAGTTGGCCAGGGCCGACCCCGATTTACATTGATGTCGTTGGATCATTTGCAAGCAGCGGATGATCGTTGATGGCGTTTATCCCCAAATTGATCACCGGCAAGATCCGGGTTTGTGACGCCGCAAAGCCAGTAAAGGTTATGCTGTGAGCAATCAGAGGAAATATCCCCTTTCCCAAGTAAAAATCCTGACCATGCGTTCTGGGGGAGTGTGCGCATTCTCGAACTGTCATAAGGAGCTGGTGGTCAGTGCTACACCTACCGATGAAGTGAAACAGATCAGTACAATCGCCCATATCGTTGGCCATAGTGATGATGGTCCCCGAGGGAATCCTGGCTTTCCCCGCGATCAGTTGGACACCTACGAAAATTGGATTTTGCTCTGTCCAACCTGCCATCTAGTAGTGGATTCCCAGTCCAACACCTACACGGTGGCTAAACTCAAGACCATCAAGCTGGAACATGAAAACTGGGTTCGGTCATCTCTGGCAGCAGAAATGCGAAAAGTTGGCTTTTTCGAACTGGAGATCATTATCAAAGACATTTCTTCACCGCCGGACATGCCAGCCGAGGATTTTACCGTCACGGCCCCACGGGAGAAAATGGTTCGCAATCAGTTATCCAACCAAATCGGTCAGTTAATCCTGATGGGAATGATTAGAACCCGGGAAGTGTCCAACTATCTACAGAAGATGTCCACCTTCGACCATGATTTTTCCGAGCGGCTCAAATCCGGCTTCATTACGGCATATCGACGTTTCAGGAATGAAGGTTTGGTGGACGATGCCCTGTTTGAGGCCATGCACGAATTTGCCAGTGGGGGCAGCAAGGACATCAAATGGCAAGCGGCTGGGTTGGCCGTGCTGGTCTACCTGTTTGAGAGATGTGAGGTATTCGAGAAATGATCCTCCCTACTAAGCATGTCGATCTTCAGCATTCCCTCCTCGGTGCAGGTGCTACCCTGTTGCGGCACCTGCAAATGCCCCAGACCGTGACCAGTCTGTGGGATCGGGTGCGTGCCAATCCAGAGGTCAGTGTGTACTTGCGTTTTATTTTGGCCCTGGATTTTCTCTTTGCCATCCGTGCCATTGATTGGGCGGACGGACTGATTGTGAGGAGGAAGCCATGCTCAGACGGATAACCGCTAACCAAGCCTCTTTTCGAAGTGTTGAGTTTGCGAAAGGATTCAATGTGGTCTTGGCAGACCGCACCAAGGAGTCCACCGACAAGGATTCCCGAAACGGCCTTGGAAAATCCACGCTGATCGAGATTGTCCATTTTTGTCTTGGCGCGAATATTGACAAAGAAATCAAACTTTCTCTCCCAAAAGAGCACCTTCCTGATTGGGAGTTTTCCCTGGAACTTGCCTTTGGAACGCATCAGGTTACCGTGACACGAGGGGTTGAGAACCCAACCCATCTAATGGTAGCGGATGTTCCCTCAAACTGGCCTATTCAGTCCTCGATTCGTAAAGGGATCCGCTCCTACCTTGCGAAAGAGTGGAACCTGTTGCTTGGTCATTTCCTGTTTGGACTGCCTTATGAAACCGGCGACGCATGGCGTGGACCATCATTTCGCAGTCTGATCTCCTACTTCATCAGACGCCGAAAGGGTGCTTATTTAAAGCCATTCAAATCATTTGAAGGTCAGCCGGCAATGGACGAGAAAATCAACAATGCCTTCCTGCTTGGCCTTGCCTGGGAGGATGCAGCGGAATTGGAGTCCATCGAAGAACGCAGGAAAGGGATCAATGCCTTGAAAACCGCCATCAAGGCAGGTGTGCTGCAAGGGTTTGGCGGTACATTGGGAGAACTGGAAACGCGCAAGGTGCGACTGCAAGGTCGTATTACCAAAGAACAGGCAAACCTCAGCTCATTCAAGGTTCATCCCCAATATGAACAGATCCAGACCGACTCCAATCAATTGACGCAGGAAATCCACGCTTTGATCAACGCCAACACCGTTGACCGGGAATTGCTGGATTTATATGGACAGAACTTGTCTGAGGAAAAACCCCCACCTTCCGATGCTCTCGAGCGCATCTACCAAGAGTCAGGCATTGCTTTACCTGGAGTAGCCCTGCGGCGGATTGAAGAGGTTCGTCGCTTCCATGGCACCATCATTTCCAACCGGCAAACCTTTTTGTCCGCTGAAGTCGAAAGGCTGAAGGGTGAAATCGCCAGACGGGAAGCGAATATCTTAGAAAAAACTGATGCGCGGGCGACGTTGATGGAAATTCTCATGAGCCATGGAGCGTTGGAGGAGTACACACTGTTGCAACAGCGACATATGACGACAGTGAATGAGTTGAACGCTGTTGAATCCATGATTGAGAACCATCGTGCATTTGAAACCGGAATGAGTGATATCAAAATCTCTCAGGAACGGCTTCACCAGAAGGCCCGACGAGACCTGGATGAAAGACGGTTCATCCGCGAGAGAGCTATCAATCTGTTCAATGAGTACTCACAACGATTGTATGATGCTCCCGGAAACCTTGTTGTGGATATCGGACCGAATGGTTTTCGTTTCGATGTGGAAATTGAGCGATCTGGTAGCAGTGGCATCGATAATATGAAGATTTTCTGCTACGACTTGGTACTTGCTCGTTTATGGGCGGAGCAACCCATTTCTCCCCGTATCTTGATTCACGACAGTATGATTTTTGATGGCGTCGATGAACGCCAACGCGCCCGCGCCCTTGAATTGGCTGCTCAGGAATCCGAGGCGCATGGTTTCCAATATATCTGCACTTTGAACAGCGATATGGTGCCCACAGGAGAGCTATCAAAAGACTTCGACCTGTCAAAATTCATTCGGTTGAGGTTGACTGATGAAAACGTGCGCGGCTCTCTGTTGGGCGTGCGATTCTGATGGGCAAAACTATGACAATTGATCTTTATCCAGGTATCCGGGATGTCTGCGCGCACTGGTCAGACGCACCCATGCTACAGCAGACTTTTCAGGTATTGGAGAAGTCGTTGGCCGAAGAAAATGATGCCTGCATTGATTGCGCCAAGGCCATTGTTGAGACGGTTTGCCAGATTATCATTGATGAATTTGACTCCCCGATCCACTCAGTAAAACCAAAAGAGTCAACGCCGTCCTTTGGAGCATGGATAAGTGCTGCTGTTCGCGCTCTGCGACTTGGGGATGTGCGACACACCAAGTTCCAAAAGCTGGTATCCCAGCATCACAGTCTGACCACCGCTCTTGGCGACTTCCGCAACGAGGCCGGGCCAATCAGCCATGGCAAGGATGGTTTTTTGACCAGACTGTCCACCTATTATCGACGGGCCGCTATCTTGTCCGCCGATGCCATTGTCACTTTTTTGCATCATGCTTACCTGGGTGCTAACCTCGACTTGGTCCTTACGCGTGAACCATTCGAGCGGTTCGAAGTAAAAAACGGCATCATCGACTCCCACGTCGCCTTTCTGGATACTCAGATCACGGAAGAGAATATGCTGGAAGTTCGTTTGGGCCTGCCAAACGGGGATGTGATTCCGATCCGCGTTGAACCAAGTCGATTGCTTTTTCAGCTCGACCGGCAAGCATACATTGAGGCACTTGAGGCTTCAGCAGAAGTTGGGGAAGCTCTTGAAAACGAAGAACCGGGTGCCATTGAGGAGGCCGTATCATGACGTTTCTGCCCGAGTCCGCCGTTGAAGAAATCCTTTTGACCAAGCTTTCCACACTGGGCTACGGGCGAACGACAGATGCGGAGATAGGTCCAGATGGCAGAAAATCGGAACGGAAAAGCTACGGGGATGTCCTGCTCATGCCCCGACTGATTGAGGCCGTGGAACGCTTCAATCCCTCATTGCCCATAGAAGCCAGGGAAGATGCCATCCGCAAGGTGGTGCAAACTGAATCGCCCTCGCTGCTGGAGGAAAACCGCCGCCTGCATCGATTGATCACCGAAGGCGTGGATGTGGAATTTTATGCCGAGGATGGCACACTGCGTGGCGATAAAGTCCGTTTGATCGATTTTACCGATCCGGCGGCCAACGACTGGCTCGCCGTGAATCAATTCACGGTCATCGAGAGTTCTTACAAACGCCGCCCTGACGTGGTACTCTTCGTCAATGGCTTGCCACTGGCCGTCATCGAACTCAAGAAACCGGGTGGTGAACAGGCCACCGTGGAGGCCGCCTACAACCAGTTGCAGACCTACAAGGCGCAAATCCCCTCCCTGTTTCGCACCAATGCCGTTTTAGTCACTTCCAATGGATTGACCGCCCGCCTGGGATCCCTGACCGCCAACCAGGAGCGGTTCATGCCCTGGCGGACCACCGATGGCTCCTCTATTGCGCCCAAGGGGCAGCCGGAACTCCAGGTGCTCGCCGAAGGGGTATTCGAGCAGCGGCACTTTCTCGATCTGATCGCTCACTTCACGGTGTTCGGAGATACCGGCTCTGGAGTCGCCAAGATCATTGCCGGATACCACCAGTACCACGCCGTGCGCCATGCCGTGGCGAGTACCATCAGGGCTTCCGCCAAGGGAGGGGATCGTCGCATCGGCGTCATCTGGCACACCCAGGGGTCGGGCAAAAGCCTGCTCATGGCCTTCTATGCCGGGCAGATGGTCAGGCATCCGGCCATGGAAAACCCCACCCTGGTGATCCTCACGGATCGCAACGACCTGGACAACCAGCTTTTCGGCACCTTCTCCATGTGCCGGGATCTCATCCGGCAGACGCCGGTTCAGGCGGGCAGTCGGGAGGAACTGCAACAATTGCTCAACCGCGCCTCCGGCGGGGTGATCTTCACCACCATCCAGAAATTTTCCCCGGCATCGGGAGAGAGCCTCTATCCCGTTTTGACATCACGCCGCAACGTGGTGGTCATCGCCGACGAGGCCCACCGCAGTCAATACGGCTTCAAGGCGCGGGTGGAAACCAAGACCGGCGAGATCGCCTACGGCTTTGCCAAGTATCTGCGCGACGCCCTGCCCAACGCCTCCTTCATTGGTTTCACTGGCACCCCCATTGAACAGGACGATGTCAACACCCCCGTGGTCTTTGGGGATTACATCGACGTTTACGATATCAGTCGTGCGGTGGAGGATGGGGCCACGGTGCCCATCTACTACGAGAGCAGACTGGCCCGCATCGAGCTGGACGAGAATGAGAAACCCCGGATCGATGCCGAGGTGGAGGATTTGACCGAAGACGAGGCACAAACGGAACAGGAGCGATTGAAACGCAAGTGGGCCACGGTGGAAGCCCTGGTGGGATCGGACAAGCGGCAGGCCATGGTTGCGAAGGATCTGGTGCGCCACTTCGAGGACCGGGTGGCGGCCATGAACGGCAAGGCGATGGTGGTCTGCATGAGCCGCCGCATCTGCGTTGCCTTGTACGATCAGATCAAAGAGTTACGTCCAGCTTGGCATTCCGACGACGACCAGGCCGGAGTGGTGAAGGTGGTGATGACCGGCAATGCCAGCGATCCGGCGCAATGGCAGCCTCACATCGGCAATGAAGCCAGACGGGCAATGCTGGCCAAACGCGCCAAGGATGCCTATGATCCCTTGCGCTTGGTGATCGTCCGGGACATGTGGCTCACCGGTTTCGACGCCCCATCCATGCACACCATGTATATCGACAAACCGATGCAGGGGCATGGCCTCATGCAGGCCATCGCCCGGGTCAATCGCGTCTTCCGGGACAAGCCCGCCGGGTTGGTGGTGGACTACATCGGCATTGCCCAGAATCTCAAAAAAGCACTGGGTCAGTATTCCCAATCCGATCAAAGACAGGCGGGTATCGATGAGTCCCAGGCCGTGGCCGTGTTGCGAGAGAAATTCGAGGTGGTCCGCGACATGTTCCACGGCTTCGACTACACACGCGGAATCCAAGGGACTCCACAACAACGGCTGGCGGTGATGGCCGAGGCCATCGAATGGATTCTCGATCTCCAGCATAAAGCAGCCGAGAAGGAAGATCGTGAGGAGGAAAAGAAGCGGGCGCATCGACGGTTTCAGGACGCCGTACTCGCCCTTTCCAAGGCGTTCGCACTGGCTGCGGCCAGTGATGAAGCACGGGCCATCCGGGACGAAGTGGGATTTTTTCAAGCTATCCGGGTTGCCCTGGTGAAGAGTGCCTCCACAGGGGGCAAATCGGCGGGCGAGTTGGATTTCGCCATCGCCCAGATCGTCAGTCGGGCGGTGGTTTCCACCGAAATTGTAGATAGTGCCTGGCAGAAAAAGCCGATTTTTTTGACATCTCCCATCCTAATACATGCTCGCGGATGCAAAATTGAGACAAATCTCGTCAAAGAGAGTCAGCGAGAACA
>JAMOBH010000009.1:0-34969 GCA_039908085.1 Magnetococcus sp. YQC-5 | reverse complement strand
CCGCCTCCCCAGACCCCTCCACCCTTTTTTTTTAATTTTTTTTTTTGATTTTTTTTTAATTTTTTTTGCGGGGAAGGGCTTTTTTGGGATCAACAGCATCTGGTGACAGGATTGAATGTCTGCGAAGGGGGACTATCCTCCATCGTCGTCACGTGTGGGTTGCGCAAGGCAATACGACACGCCCGAATGCCAAAAATCAGCATGGTCATGACCACCCCCATGAAAAACAAAGCCAACACCGCATCCAGACGGTCGTTGGCAATGACACGCGCGACTTGCTCCAGGGTTTTGGCCGGTGCCATGACCACTCCTTTGTTCAGTGCCTCCTGGAATTTTTCCGCATGGGCCAGAAAACCAATTTTGACATTGTTAGAAAAAACTTTTTGCATGCTGGCCGTCATGGTGGAGACAATCAGCCAGGTGGTCGGTATGAGAGTCACCCAGGCCAGTTTTTCCTGTTTTTGTTTGAACAACACCACAGTGGCCAGTATCATGGCGCATCCGGCCAACATCTGGTTGGAAATGCCAAACAGAGGCCACAGGCTGTTGATGCCGCCAAACGGATCCACCACCCCTTGATACAGAATGTAGCCCCAGGCACTCACCGTGATGCCGGTTGCCAGAATGGTGGAACCCCAGGAGGAGGTGTGACCCAGTGGTTTGAAGATCACGCCGAGCATGTCTTGCACCATGAAACGACACGCACGGGTGCCGGTGTCCACGGCAGTCAGAATGAACAGGGCTTCAAACAAAATGGCAAAATGATACCAGAACGCCATCCAGGCCGTCCCACCAAAAATGGAAAGCAAATGGGCCATGCCTACAGCCAGGGTGGGGGCACCCCCTGTGCGTGACAGGAGTGTTTGTTCTCCAACATCTTTGGTCAATTGCGTGATCATCTCCGGGGTGATTTTAAACCCCCAGGAGTTGATGACCACAACGGCACTGTCGAGAGAAGTGCCCAGTATGGCCGCAGGCGCGTTCATCGCAAAGTAGATGCCGGGTTCCAGAATCGAGGCTGCACACAGGGCCATGATGGCGACAAAAGATTCCATCAGCATGCCGCCATAGCCGATGAAGCGGGCATCCAGTTCATTGCTGATCATTTTTGGCGTGGTGCCAGAGGCAATCAGCGAGTGAAAGCCGGAACAGGCCCCGCACGCAATGGTGATGAACAGAAATGGAAACAAATCACCACTCCAGACCGGTCCTGTCCCGTCGATGAACTGTGTCACAGCCGGCATTTTGAGCATCGGGGCAGCCAACAGCACGCAGAGGGCCAATAACAGAATGGTGCCGATTTTCAGAAATGTGGAGAGATAATCACGGGGACACAGCATCATCCAGACCGGCAGAATCGAAGCCATGGCCCCATAACCGATCAGGCCGGCTGTTATTTGCAAGCCGGTGAGGTTGAACAAAGCCCCCAGAACCGGATCAGATGCAATGTGTCCACCCCCGATGATCGCACCAATGAGCAGTATCGCACCAATGGCCGATACTTCACCCACGCGACCTGGACGCCATTTTTTCATGTAGACGCCCATGAACAGGGCTATCGGAATGGTCATGCTGACGGTGAATACAGACCATGGGCTGTTGGCCATGGCCTTGACCACGATCAGGCTGAGTACTGCCAACAGGATGGTCATGATGCCAAAAATGCCGACCATGGCCACACCACCTGGGATGGGGCCCATTTCAGCCCGGATGATTTCACCCAGCGAGCGTCCACTTCGACGCATGGAGAAGGTCAGAATCATGAAATCCTGCACAGCACCAGCCAATACCACGCCGATCAGGATCCACAACAGGCCGGGCAGATAGCCCATCTGCGCTGCCAGGACCGGACCGATCAGAGGACCGGCACCGGCAATGGCGGCAAAATGATGGCCATACAAAACAATACGATTGGTTGGTACGAAATCTTTGTTGTCGTTATATCTGACCGCCGGGGTGAGCCGGTGGGGATCCAGGGCGAGAACGGTTCGGGCAATAAAAAGGCTGTAGTAGCGATAGGCCAGTGTATAGACACACAAGGCGGCAATGACCAGCCAAGTGGCACTGATGGATTCCCCGCGACCAAGGGCCACCATGCCAAAAGCCGCAGCACCCAACACGGCGATCATGCCAAATCCGATTTTTTGTAACGTCTGCCTGGTCATGCCTTGCTTTTGTCCTTTCAGTAGATTGGAATGTCCTTGCCAACAGGGGGTCTGATTAATTAAAATTTTTTGTGATGAATGTCAAGTGTATGGCGGTTTGGCTGTGTTAAAATGAGTTCCCACTTCAAGATCTGGACCGTTTTCAAGTCTCTGTTGATAAAATGGATGGGTTGGGGCTTCGCCTCCAGATCCTGCCAGGGGAAAGGATGCCCTCTGGCCCCCCCAATCATGTGTCCTGGCCTTCTGCGGAAGGACATTTTTTCTTTATAATGTGTTACATGTTTTATTTGAGGCATGAATGTGACGATTTTGAGTGACAAGGCGTGCAAGGGTGAGGTCGGAATGGTAACGGTCAATCGCAGACTGGCGCGCTTTCTGGTGCGGGAGTTTGACGCCGCGCAGTTGGCCTCAGGCCGCATGGCCTGGAAAGCCCCAGACATCCTGCCCTGGTCTGCCTGGATGGAACGTTCCTGGGACGCCTTGCACGATCAATGGCAGACCGGGGCAGGGCACAAGGAGGTGCCCTTGTTGTTGACGTCTGCTCAAGAGCTTTTATTATGGGAACGCATGGTTGGCGATTCCCCGGAAGGAGCAGGCTTGTTACGTCTGCCAGATGCGGCCCGCAAGGCACGGGATGCCTGGAATTTATTGCGGGCCTGGGAGGTCGATCTGGATGTCGAGGAGGCGGCCCAGAGTGAAGACTCGGCAGCCTGGCGGCGTTGGGCGGATCGCTTCGAGGCGGAATTGACGCGCAATCATTGGGTGGTTGTGGCTGAATTGCCGACTTTTTTGCAGCGTCACAGCCACAAGCTTGTTCTGCCAGAACAGATTCATCTGGCGGGATTCGACCGTTTCACCCCTCAACAAGAGTCGCTCTGGCAGGCTTTGAGGGCGCGCGGGGTGGACGTGGAGCCTGTCGGGACCGGGCGGATGTCAGGCAAGGCTGTACGGTGTGATTTCCCGGATCAGGAGGCCGAGATTCGCGCTGCGGCCATCTGGTCCAGGAACCGTCTTCTGAAACGACTTGAAATGCAAACGGATATTGGTTCATCATGGCCCAGTGCCGTGGTGATACCCGGTTTGGCGGCCATGCGCGCCAAAGTGGTGCGCATTTTTCAGGAGATTTTTCAATCCGGCAAACCTGATGAGGATGGATCATGGGAGTTGTTTCCATTCAATCTTTCTTTGGGTGTGCCGTTGACCGAGACACCACCGGTGCGTGATGCCCTGTTGTTGTTGGAATTGGGTCTGGGAGAACTGGATACCGCCTCCTATGGTCGGCTGTTGGCGACCCCTTTCATGCTGGGGGGAGAACAGGAGTGGAGCGCGCGCGGGGTATTGGATGCCAGGCTCCGGGCCGATGGGTGCTTGTCATTGTCCGTGGAGCAATTGCTGTTGGCGGCCAAAGGGGGGCGGCAGACCCCATCTTGTCCCCTGCTGGCTGAGGCATTGACTCGTTTCCTTGTGCAGTGGCACAAGCCCAAAAGAGAGGAACTCAAGGCCACAACCAGACAATGGGCCGAGCGTTTCGCCCAATGGTTGCGGGAACTCGGATGGCCCGGTGAACGTGTGCCAGATAGTACGGAATATCAGGCCGTGGCCAGTTGGCGGGAGTCTCTCATGGCCTTTGCCGCTCTGGATCGGGTCGGTGGAAAAATGGGATTGCGGGCCGCATTGGCCTTGTTGCGCAGACATCTGGCCGAAACCCTGTTTCAACCGGAAACCTTCGATGCCCCCATTCAGATATTGGGGATGCTGGAAGCAGTCGGAGAACGGTTTGATGGCCTCTGGATCCTGGGATTGTCAGAGGATGTTTGGCCTCCGGTTCCAGAACCCAATCCATTTTTGCCTGTGAGTTTTCAACGACGCAAGGGGTTTCCCAAGTGTTCGGGTGAGCAGGAGTTGTTGTTTGCCAAACAGATCCTGGAAGGTTTGTTCTGGTCTGCGGATGAAGTGATCGTCTCCCACACCCGCCAGGATGGGGACCGGGAATGGCGCGCCAGTCCGTTGGTGATGCATCTGCCCTGGGTCGCATGGCCGTCGGATGAGCCGTTTTCGACAGGCGTTCAGATCATGCATGAACCAATGCGCTGGGAAGTCTTGGATGATTGGCATGTTACGCCCTTTGGGGAGGGCGTGGAGGTGGCGGGTGGAGCGGGCGTGATCAAGTCCCAGGCACTCTGTCCCTTTCAGGCGTTTGCCCGTTATCGGTTGGCTGCCAGTTCCCTGGACAATCCCCAGCCTGGTTTGGATGGGGCCAGGCGCGGAGAGCTGGTCCATTGGATGATGAACACATTTTGGACCAGAATCCAAACCAGAGAGGCATTGACCAGGCTTTCATCATCTCAGTGGGATGAGTTGGCGACCGAAGTGGTGGCAGGGACCGTGGAAGAGGCGATCCGACGTTGGCCGGATGCCTTGTCCAAGGCTGGAAAGCGTTTGGAACAGGAGCGTTTGTTGCGGTTGCTGTCCCGTTGGTCGGATTTGGAAGAGAGTCGTGACCAGGATTTTGAGGTGATTCGAACAGAAGCGACCAGCGAAATTGAAATGGCCGGTGTGCGGTTGACTTTGCGTATGGATCGGGTGGATCGCTTGCAGGATGAACGCTTGGTGATTTTGGACTATAAAACAGGGAAAATCCCACCAAGGATTCGGAATTGGTTTGAAGAGCGTCCAACTGAACCGCAGCTGCCTTTGTATTGTTTGACTTTGGAAGACCAGACCGTTGCCCTGGCTTTCGCCAGAGTATTATCGTATGATGTGCGGTTTATCGGTTTGGCTCGTGAAGAGGGGATTTTACCGGAAGTGACTGCTTTTGATGCGATCCCAGAAATCGAAGTGCCGGATTGGACTGCTCTGTTGAAACATTGGCGCAGGGTTTTCAATGGGTTGGCGCGTGCATTTCGTGGCGGGGTGGCACTTCCGGATCCATTGCCTGGAGCTTGCGTCGAATGCGATTTGGAAGCGTTGTGTCGCATGGGTGATGTGAATGGGACGGTTCCATGAAATCGCTGACGTCAGTGGTTTTGTTCGGGTATTTATGAAATATTATTATTTAAGGTGGGGCAATAATGATCACAATAGACATGGAAAATTTGGCGGTTGATTCCCTTATTTTACACTACCGAATCGAGCAGGTTCTGGGGCAAGGGGGATTCGGCATCACCTATCTTGCGTTGGATACGCAGACCAATGAAAAAGTGGCGATCAAGGAATATTTTCCTCGCGCCGTGGCGATCCGGGAAAGTGACGGCAAGGTGCGGCCAAAAAGTTCCTCAGAGCAGGATGTTCAACAATTCCAGTGGGGTTTGAGTCGGTTCCGTCAGGAGATTTTGACCCTGGCGAAATTTGATCATCCGAATATTGTTCCGGTATTGAATTTTTTTGAAATCCTTGACACCGTTTACATGGTGATGCCGTTTGTGGAGGGCGAAAGTCTGAAAGCCTATCTGGACAAAAATCCAGGACTCTCAGAACAAGCATTGTTGGATGTGGCTCTGCCGGTGTTGGACGGTTTGGATGTGATGCATCGGGCGGGATATTTGCATCGTGACATCAAGCCGGACAATATTCTCATGCGCCATGATGGCCGCCCGATGTTGCTGGATTTTGGAGCAACACGGCAGGCCATGGGGGCGCAATGTCACGCCATGACAGTTGTGTTTACTCCAGGGTATGCGCCAATCGAGCAAAGCTATCAGGACAGCAAAAGACAGGGACCGTGGACAGATATCTTTTCGATGGGAGCGGTCCTTTATTTTGCGATAGCGGGCAAGAGGCCAAGTCCGGCCACGGCCCGGATTGTCGCGATCAGCAGTCGGGAGCAGGATCCCTTGCCTTCATTGCTGCAACTGGGCAAGGGGAAATACCAGGAACATTTCTTGTTGGCCATTGAGCATGCCATGGCCATGTTGGAAAAGGATCGACCCCAGACCGTGGCCGAGTGGAAAAGGGAGTTGCTCGGACAGGATGAGGTGTCGCAACGGGATCCCTTTTTGTCATCAGAAAGCAAGGCGTCAGGCTTGCCATCCCTCCTGGATGCGGATGTATCGGAAGATGAAGTTCTCACTCAGGTCAGGGGTGCTGCTCCGCCCGTCAAATCGCCTGTTACGCCACCTGTCATGCCCTCTCCCTCCTTGACTGACAAGCCAAAGAGTGAACAGCCACCCAAACCTGAAGAAGCCCACAGCAGCAAAAAGACCATGCTGGTGGTGGCGGGTGTATTGTTGGGCTTGGGAGTGTTGGCCGGGGGTGGAATTTGGATGATGGATATGTGGAAACAATCGCCTCCATCCACTCCAGCAGCGGCAGACCAGAAAGGTGTGGCCACACCACCAGCGGGAACAGCACCCGCAGCAATGAACACTGAAATCAAGTTGAGTGCGATGGATCATGACATGATCGCCGCATCAAAGCTTGAAGTTTATAAGATGCCTGACGATCAAAGCAAAGTTTTTTTTGAGGTCAAGACAGATGAGACGGTCCATGTAACGGGTCGTTCCGAGGATGAGAAGTGGTATCGGGTGGAGAGCAAATCCGGCAAGGAGATCAGGGAAGGATATGCACTCGCCAAGGGGTTGCTCACCTTGTCAGCCTGGGAAGATCTGAAACGCAAACGTGCCCAGGCGATCAAAGCCGTGGGTGAATTTGTGCAACTCCCTGGAGGCACCTTTGAGATGGGGTGTGGTGCCTGGCAGTCGGAGTGTCGTGACAATGAAAAGCCGGTGCTGATGATCACCTTGAATGCTTTCGAGATCGGCAAGTATGAGGTGACGCAGGGGCAATGGAAGACGGTGATGGAATCGAATCCCTCCCAGTTTGTCGCTTGTGGAGATGAGTGTCCCATGGAACAGGTTTCATGGGATGATGTGCAGGAGTTCATCAAAAAACTGAACGCATTGGGGGTTGGATCGTATCGTTTGCCCACCGAAGCGGAGTGGGAGTATGCCTGTCGGTCTGGGGGCAAACCGGAAAAATATTGCGGTGGCAACCAGGCTGATCCTGTGGCATGGTATGATAAAAATTCGGCCAAAACAGTGTATCGCGTTGGAAAAAAGGCTCCCAATAAATCAGGTATCTATGACATGTCCGGGAATATCTGGGAATGGACCTGTTCGGATTATGTGGAGTATACGGACAAGGACAAAAAATATAACAAGTGCAGTGAAGGGGGTCTGCTTCGGGCACCGCGAGGAGGCAGTTGGGCTGGAACCATGGTGGGTGTTCGTTCCTCTGCGCGTGGAGGTATCGTACCTTCCATGCGGGTGCCATTCATGGGTTTTCGTCTTGTGCGCTCCCAAGAGGAGATGCAAGAAAACTGGTTCAAGAAGATCTGGCACTCTTGGTTTCACTGACATTCAATTGCGAACTCCTTGATTATACATGGTTGTTGCTCAGGAACGCATTCTGTTTCGCAAACATTTTTACCCCGACGTGACCCCATCCCAATGGTCGGATTGGCATTGGCACATGCGGCATCGTCTGCGAACCGTGTCCCAACTGGAGCGCGTTTTTTTTCTTTCCCCTGACGAAAAGGCAGCCATCACCCGTCAGGCAAAATCACTCCCCATTGGAATGACTCCGTATTATGCCAGTCTGATGGATCGCCATGACCCAGAGGATCCAATCCGCAGAACTCATATTCCGGTAATGGGTGAATATGTGACCTCACCTGGTGAGGCGGAAGACCCTTTGCTTGAAGATCAAAACCAGCCAGTCCCTGGTTTGATTCATCGTTATCCTGATCGGGTGGTGTTGTTGGTCACCGGGATCTGCGCCACCTATTGTCGTTATTGCACCCGTTCCCGATCCGTTGGAAAAGGCAGCCCGTTTCTGAAACATCTGGACTCGGCTGTTGATTATATTGCCACCCATCCCCAGATTCGTGACGTACTGGTCTCTGGCGGTGACCCATTGATCCTCTCCAATGACAAACTGAATGCAGTACTGCACAGTCTGCGTTCCATCCCGCATGTGGAATTCTTGCGGATCGGCACCAAAATCCCCATGGTCCTGCCCATGCGTATTACCCGCAAGTTGGTTGCCCTGTTGAAGCGATATCATCCTCTGGCTTTGAGTATCCATGCCACGCACCCAAAAGAATTGACCCAGGAGGTCCGACATGCCCTCTCTCGTCTGGCCAATGCCGGGATCATGCTTGGCAGTCAGACGGTCTTGTTGCAAGGCGTCAATGACACCCTGGAAACCATCAAACCGTTGATGCATGGTCTGTTGCAAAACCGGGTCAAACCTTATTACCTGTATCAGTGTGATCCCATTACGGGTTCTGGACATTTTCGTACCCCTGTGGATCAGGGGCTTGCCATCATGGCCGGTCTCCATGGCCATACCAGTGGGTACGCCATCCCGGATTATGTGATCGATGCCCCTGGTGGTGGTGGCAAAATTCATGTGGCACCTGACAACCTGGTGGGTCGTCAGGACAATGACCTGTTGTTGAAAAATTATCAGTCCAATATCTATCGCTATCCGGATCCTGGGGGACAATGCGGCAGATCTCCCACTTGAGGCAGGAGGGACGTCTTCTTTGGCACTTTACGTCTGCGGCCCAAAATTTGCATAGCCCATTCCCTTGGAACCATGGACACAGTTTCATACCGCACCATTTCAATGGGCGGCTTGAGTGAGGGCGGATTATGGAAAAAGGGTCGCAAAAACAAGTCAACGTCCT
The DNA here is from genome assembly GCA_039908085.1 of Magnetococcus sp. YQC-5. Classification (GTDB taxonomy): domain Bacteria; phylum Pseudomonadota; class Magnetococcia; order Magnetococcales; family Magnetaquicoccaceae; genus Magnetaquiglobus. Next base: position 26,113 of record JAMOBH010000009.1, on the reverse strand, counting down.
GGATACGTTGTATCAGGCCGTGTTGGACAGTGCATTGTTGGAAGTCACCATCGACAACGAGGAAAAACGTTATGGTGCCCGTTTGCTGGGACTCTCTGAAGATCCAGAACAGGTCAAAAAACAAGCCGCAGATGCCATTCTCGCCCAATATGCCGCACGTCTGCAACCCGCAGAGGCGGCCAATAACCGGGATGGCCCAACCGATGCCCGATGGATCCTGATCACTCCTTTGGAACCCATCGATGGCAACATGAAAATTCGCAAAGCCGCCAAGATAACATTGGGATTTTATCGAGGGTTGGAGCAGTATCGCGTCGAGGTTGCGTTTCGCAAAGTCCAGCGGGTGGAAACAGGTCAAGCCATTGAACTTTCATGGCCTGCTGTCATCCACTCCATGCCCATGCGATTGCAACACCGGGTGGAGATTCCAGATGACATGGACTTGACCGTCCAGGTACAAAAGCGGGGGGAGGAACCCTTCATCGCCAAAATCGTCGATATCTCTTCTGGAGGATTGTCGTTTACCTGTCAGGAAGGGGCCAGCAGCACTTTGGTGGCAGGGGACAAAGTCGGCTTGACCATTCGTGGGGAGATCCTGATCGGAACCCCCATCACCACCTATGGTTCCGTCAGTACCCTGGCTTCGGCCCGCGACCGCAAAGATGTCCAGGTCACCAGACAACTCTACGGGGTGCAATTCAAATTGCTCTCCGTTGCCGATGCCATGACTGTGGATCGACTCGTCAAAGCCGTACAGACGAATCAGAAAAATGAAGGCCGCACAACCCGAAAAAAAATAAGCTTGTAACAACCATCACAATCGTTTGTCTCTCTTGCAGGGCTGGTCTGTTTCAACGATTTTCAGGTCTGGGGGTCAGAACTTCACGCTTTCCGGCATGATTCGGTTCAGAAACCAAACCATCCAAGGTCATACGCTCGACAATCCGTGCCGCACGGTTGTATCCAATCTTGAAATGACGTTGCACCATGCTGGTACTCACCTTGCGCGCACGAACCACCACAGCTACCGCCTGATCATACAAAGGATCATACTCTTCAGCTATGGCTTCTCCGATGCCGTCATCATCCTCTCCACCCGTATGCGCCAAAATCGAATGGTCGTATTCTGGTCTCCCCGTGGTCTTGAGAAATTTCACCAGTTTGTGAACCTCACTGTCCGATACAAACGGCGCATGAATCCGTTGCAAATGCGTGGTCCCTGGCGGCTGAAACAAACCATCCCCCATGCCCAATAACCGATCCGCCCCCATGGAGTCCAAAATGGTCCGTGAGTCAATCTTCGATGAAACCTGAAACGCCAGCCGCGTCGGAAAATTGGCCTTGATCAATCCCGTAATCACATCCACGGATGGCCTCTGCGTGGCAATAATCAAATGCAATCCCGCTGCCCGCGCCATCTGCGCCAGACGGGCAATGGCAGGTTCCACATCCTTTCCAACCTGAATCATCAGGTCCGCCAACTCGTCAATAATGATGACAATCAGCGGTTTCGGCTCCAAAGGAATGGGTTCATCCTGCTCCACAGGGCGTCCGGTCTCTGGATCAAACCCCACTTTGATCCGCCGGGTCGGTTCCTCCCCGGTCATCAAACATTCCATAATGCGCTGATTGTACCCGGTCAAATTCCGCACCCCCAACTCGGACATCAACCGATACCGCTCTTCCATCTCTGCCACCGCCCACTTGAGCAACGTGGCCGCCTTGTTGACATCCGTCACCACCGGAGCCAACAAATGAGGAATCCCTTCGTAAATGGACAACTCCAACATTTTGGGGTCCACCATCAGAAAACGAACTTCGGTTGGACGGGCCGTAAACAATACCGAACAGATCATGGCGTTGACCGCCACGGATTTTCCCGAACCCGTCGTGCCAGCAACCAGCAAATGCGGCATCTTGGCCAGATTGCCCACCACCGGACGACCATTGATGTCCGATCCCAATGCCATGGCCAACGGACTTTTGACCTGACGAAAAATATCGGAATCCAAAACCTCACGCAAATAGACGGTCCGTCGGTTCTTGTTGGGAATTTCAATGCCAATGACATTCTTGCCCGGTATGTTGCCCACCACCCGCACCGAAACAGCCGAAATCGAACGCGCCAAATCATCCGCCAATCCAACCACCTTGGCTGCCCGCAAACCAGGTGCAGGGTCCAACTCATAGGTCGTGATCACCGGTCCGGGATGCGCATTGATGATCTGTCCCTTGATTTTGAAATCTTCCAGCTTCTGTTCCAGCAGACGCGCCGTGCTGGTCAACTCTTCACGGCTTGGACCTTGATATCCGGTATCCTCTGGCAATCCGAGAATCGTAATGGGCGGCAAAGGAGCCAAGGCATTCTCCAGAGTCTCGCCGACAGGAGAGGCCGTGTCATCATCATCCCTCACCGTCCTGGGTGAATGCACCTGTACTGTCGGGATGGGACCAGGTTCCACATCCAGTGCAAAATCCGGTTCAACATCATCGTCATCAAGAAAAGAATCGGCTGGTGTGGGGTTCTCCACACTGTCTACAGGAATAACAACTGGCCTGACCCCATGCGGCCCTTGCATGGGTTGTGTGAAAACCGGTTTCGGTGGAACCCATTCGTCTTCTTCATCCTGGTCTTGTTCGTCATATTCCTCTTCGTCATCTTCCCATTTTTCCTCTTCAACCGGGGCTGGATTTTGGTTCCAGGTCGAGGAAGGGGAAAAAGGATTGACAAAAGGCGGAGTGGCCGAAATTGGTTTGGATTCAGGGGCACTTGTTTGCTCGGCTGGCCTGGGTTCAGAAACAAACGATTGCTCGGCTGGCCTGGGTTCAGAAACAAACGGTTGCTCGGCTGGCCTGGGTTCAGAAACAAACGGTTGTTGTGCTGGCCTGGGTTCAGAAGCGAACGGTTGCTGTGCTGGCCTGGGTTCAGAAGCAAACGGGTGCTGTGCTGGCCTGGGTTCGGAAGCGAACGGGTGCTGTGCTGGCCTGGGTTCGGAAGCGAACGGGTGCTCTGCTGGCCTGGGTTCGGAAGCGAACGGGTGCTGTGCTGGCCTGGGTTCGGAAGCGAACGGGTGCTGTGCTGGCCTGGGTTCAGAAACAAACGGTTGCTGTGCTGGTTTGAATTCCGAGGTGACAGGTTGCGCCATGGGCTTGGGTTCAGAGACAAAAGCATGCGCCATGGAGGGTGTCACATCGGGCTTGGGCGCGGGGGGCGTCCAGGATGGGGCTTGCGGCTTGGGTATCGATGAGGCAAAGAGGGGGGCGTCCAGTTCAGACCGATCCCGGCGTGGTTGTGGTGTTGCAGGCAGGTCAATGATGGGTTCGGTGCGGTTCCCCATGCCATAAACACGAGACAAGTCACCCTTGGCATCAAGGGGCGTGGATGGCTTGAAGCCCCGGATACGCTCCCACCATTGGACCATGGTCTCAGACCATTTTGTCATGAGTGGAGGCACACTCGACAGGATTTTGCCCGTTTGATTGACCCCTTTGGTGACATAATCCGCCCCGGATTGCATGACGACTTTCGGACTGGGCAGGTCCGAGGGCCTGGGCAGGCGCAGCTCCCCGGAGTCGTTGTGAAACTGTTCCACAAGACCAGACAGAGAAAAACGAATGAGAATCATGAGTGCGACAACAATCAAAGGGATGAGCAACACAATGCTACCCAAAACCCCAAACAAATCTTGCATCGTGGTGGCCAGGGTAGACCCCAAAACCCCCCCTGGACCGGTGGGCGGAAAAGAATCGGGTGAGGGGGAGGAATGAGACAATAAAGAAAACAAAATCGTGGTGGCCAATCCCAGCACAGGCAGGGCCATGAAACGATCCAGATAGATTTCGTCATCATCGGTTGAACGCATCAATTGAATGCCGGGAACCAACAGAAAAATCACCAGCCACCCCGATGCATACCCAAAAAACTGAATCAGCATATCAGAGAGATAGGCCCCGATTTTTCCTGTCAGATTGTGAATCACGCCACTGCCACTCGCGTAATTGAAAGAAGGATCATCAGGATGGTGAGAAAGAAGAGTCAGCAGCAAAAAAGCCGCCAGACATAACAAAATCAAACCAATAGCTTCATAAACAAGACCCATCTGCCGTTGATTGGACTCTTGTTCTTTTTGCATGGACAAATGGCGACGTCTGGACATGAATTACATCTCCATGACCAGGGGAAATACCGCCGGACGGCGACCGAGCCGCTTTTTGAAAAAACGACGCAAGGCGCGTTGAGCCAGTTCCTGGACGCCGACAGCTTCGTCATCGGCGAAATCCATGCCTTTGGATCCCAGAGCCAATGCCTTTTCCACGGCATCCTTGGCTTCTTCCAGCATATCGACAAGGTCATCCTCATGGATCACGCCACGAGTGAGCAATTCAGGACGCTGGAGTACCAAACCTGTGGCTTTTTCCACCACCAGGACCACCACAGCCATACCGTCTTCCGAAAGATGTTTGCGGTCACGCAGAACAATATCGCCAACATCACCGATCCCTTTGCCATCCACAAAGACCCGGCCACTGGGAATGGATCCTTCCAGACGCAAGGAATCCCGATCCAACACGGCACGATCACCGTTCTGAACGACCAGGGCATGTTCTGCCGGAACTCCCATACTGACAGCCAATTCCCGATGGCTGTGCAAATGACGTCTTTCGCCGTGAATGGGAATGAAAAACTGTGGCCTGGTCAAGGCCAGCATGAGTTTCAGATCCTCCTGGGGGGCATGGCCGGAGACGTGAATTTCGGGCATGTTTTTTTCGTGGATGACCTCGGCTCCGCTTTTGAAGAGCTGATTGATCAGGGTCCAAATGGAACGTTCGTTGCCAGGAATGAAACGGGAAGAAAAAATCACCATGTCACCAGGCAGAATCTGGATGTCCTGATGCTCTCCAGCTGCGATACGCACCAGAGAAGAGTTGGGTTCACCCTGGCTCCCGGTCGAAATCACCACGACTTCGTTGCGGGCGAATTTCGACAATTTTTTGATATCAATCAGGATGTCTTCCGGGATATCGATATATCCCAGGGAACGTGCCACGTTGACGTTGCTTAACATGGAACGACCATTGAGGAGTACTTTCCGTCCCACAGCGGCGGCTGCATGGATGGCCTGTTGGATGCGCTGAATATTTGATGAGAACGTGGAAACCAACAACAATCCCTTGGCCAGGGGAAAGAGTTTGTTGAAAACCAGATCAATGGATTGTTCCGTAACAGTGGCCCCAGGACGGTTGATATTGGTGGAGTCTGACAGGAGTGCCAGGACGCCTTTTTCGCCAAGATTTGCAAATGTATACAAATCAGTTGGACGATCATTGATGGGGGTATGATCGATTTTGAAGTCACCCGTGTGAACGATACTTCCCAAAGGAGTCCGAATGGCCAATGCCGAAGAGTCCACAATGGAATGGGTCACATGGATGAAGGTGATATTGAAGGGGCCGAGCTGGAAGGGTTGGCGGTGTTTGACTTCGATCATGGTAGCCTGACCCAGCAGGTCATGTTCGCGGAACTTTCCCTCCAGCAGACCAAGGGTCATGGCAGTGCCATAAATGGGGGCATCGATTTGGGGCCAGATATAGGGCATGGCCCCGATATGGTCTTCGTGGCCATGGGTGAGAATGAATCCGACAACCCGGTCACGATTGTCAAACAGATATTGGGCATCCGGGATGATGAAATCGACTCCAGGCGTTTCGGGAGAAGGAAAGGTCAGCCCGCAATCCACCACCAGGAGTTTGTTCTCATAGCCGTAGACCATGAGATTCATTCCGATTTCGCCCAGTCCTCCCAGGGGTATGATTTCCAAGGGGGTCAATGGAGCGCGATTCATGCTGGTTTCTCCTGTTGGGCTTCACGGTCGCGTTTACGTTCAATGCCGCGACCGAGCAAAATGGCGATTTCGTACATGGCCAACATGGGTACTGCCAGCATGATTTGTGAGATGGGGTCAGGGGGTGTGATAATTCCAGCAATCACAAAAGACAAAACAATATTGTATTTCCTTTTATCGACAAGACCTTGTGTTGAGATGACTCCGGTTTTGATGAACAAAAGTAAACCTATTGGCATTTCAAACACCAAACCAAAGGCGAGCATCAAGGTCATGATCAGGCCGACATATTCCGAGATGGAGGGCATGGCGGCGATATCCGGGGTGGCGAAGCTTAAGAAATATTTGAAAGCCATGGGAAAGACAAACACATAGGCCAGGCCTGCGCCCAGAAAAAACAAGGCTGGAGTCATCAGCAGAAACGGGAGGAATGTTTTCTTTTCCGACTCGTAGAGTCCCGGAGCCACAAACAACCAAAACTGGGTGAGGATGACTGGCAAGGCGAGGGTGAGTCCGGCAAAGGCTGAGACCTTGAGATAGGTGAAAAAAGCTTCATGGAGGCCCGTGAAGATCATCTTGTCGTTCGGTCCCATGATTTCCCGCAAGGGTCGGATCAAAAAAGCGAATATTTGCTCCGAAAACCCCCAGCAGATCAGGAAGCCGATCAGGATCGCCAGAACGGAAATCATGAGACGATTGCGCAGTTCAATCAGATGGGCCAGCAAGGGGGCTGTGTCGTTGGGTCCCATGGTCATGATGGCGTCGCGTCGTTTTTGTTGAGGTGGATGGCAGCCGCAGCAGGATGCGTCGCCCCAGGTTGAGCATTCGTGCCGGGTTTGGCGATCACGCCCAGTGTGGCAGTGTCATCAGCATGAATATCTTGAACCGGCTGGTTGGGGCGGTCAGAATCAGGTGAGGGCGGCGTGTAATGGGAACTTTCCCGCATTTTGTGTTCGAATTCTTCCAGATTGATGCTGTTGCGGATGTCATGAATGATTTTTTGGAACTGTCGAATCAGTCGTGCCAATCCACGGGCGACTTCGGGTAATTTTTCCGGTCCGATCACCAGGAGGGCGACAATCAGAACGATGAACAGTTCGAGCCAACTCATGCCAAACATGGAGAAGTGCTCCAGTGATCAAAGGTTAGGAGGCATCCCTTTTGGATTGGCCCTCGATGGTTGGCGTGGCAGCGATTTTGTCGTCTTGTTTGGGCAAATCGTCTGGGGGATCCTTGTCGCCGCTCATGGCGTCTTTGAAGCTTTTGACCCCTTGACCCAAATCCCGCATGACAGATGGCAATTTTCCAGCTCCAAAGACGACCAGCACGATCACCAGAATGATAAGCAAATGTGAAGTTCCCAAACCCATGACAAAGTTACTCCCTTGACCTAAAGATGGAAAATGATGGAATCGGTTCCCTGACACTGTTTTGGAACCTCAAAAAACAGATGATACCTGAAAGAAGGGCAAGACACCAGGATTCGTCAACAGGCCGGGCATGTGTTGAGCTTGTTTCACGTCAAGTCGGATGGGGCACATCTGGACAAACTTCCATGTGATGTCTTACAGAGCATGGGGCTATGGATGGATATAAATTTGAGCCTTGTTCATATCGCCAGAGAGATCCCCCAGGGATCCGATCAATTCTTGCAGTTGAATGCCCAAACGCTCCGAAATCTCCTTGGGCAGGGTATTTTCAACCACAGGATTTCCTGATTGGCCTACGCCGATTATTTTGGCGATGATATTGGCAACAAAAACACAATCTTGCATGGCGGAAGTGTTTGCAGGATCCCAGGCATGATGACGTTCCATGCAGGCGACAAATTCTGCTGGCAGACACCACTTGTCGCCCAGTATGGCACCGATATCCGTATGATCCACGCCAAAAACACTTCTTTCTGCTCTATGCAGGGGAATGTTCTTTTTGGCGGCCATGCGCAGAGCCTTGAAATAATCGTTTGGATTGAGGCGGAAGAGGGCCATTTTGCCGAAATCATGCAACAGTCCAGCCACAAAAAAATCCGTGGAGTCCAGATCAGACACACCGATACGTCGCGCCAGATGTTTGGCTATGACGGCCACCGCGATGGCGTGGGCACGCAGATTGTCCATAAAGGGTGAGAATTCGCTGTTACGTGTGATCTCTAACGGGGCAATGGTCAACGCCAGATTTTTGATGGTATTGATGCCCACGAATACCACAGCTTGTTTGATGGAACCGATTTGTCTGGAGAGTCCGAAATAGGGTGAGTTGACCAGTTGCAGGAGTTTCAATGTCAAAACCGGATCAAGATCAATGATCCTCACCAAGTCCTTGGGTGCGCAATTGATATCCGCTGTCAGTTTCAGGATGCGATAAACACTTGGTGGAAAAGCTGGCATGCCATCAACAAGCAGCATCAGTTTTTTTTTGGAATACCCCATGGATCCTTTCGCATATGGTTTTTTGTGGCAGAGTGTTGTATAACATGGACCAAACGACCTGTATACGTCAACAATCTTTTATTCTTCGTATTTGCGCTTACAGTTGCATGCAAGAATGAAACCAGTCAATCAAGATGAAGTTTGGGTGCGGTCGCAAAAATGGCAACCGGACAATTGGTGCCTTGCCAAATGGCAGAAATTTTCGTATTTTGAAAATCATCCTTGACCTCTGGTTACCCAATTGTGAACTCTCATGCCCCAATTCACGCGCGCCAAGGTGCATGGCATCTTGAAAAATATGGATTTGTTGCTGGATGTGACGGAGATTCACGCCATCCTGGGCATGGTATTTTCGGAACATCGAGTGCTGGGAGTCTCTGTTGGTCGGGACAAGACCGTCCACACATCACGTTTGTTGGATGTCAGGCATGATGAATGGTTGCTCCTGAACTCTCTACAACCAGGGGTGGGCAACGGGTCTCTTCGTCCAGGCGTGAAAGTGACACTCTACCTGCCAATGGAGGGGTATACCTTGGCAACCCATTTGGCTTGTCTGTCATCCACAGGACCAAACAGTATGCTGGTGACCTATCCAAATTTATTGCGAGTCCATTCCAATCGTCAAGCAAGTCGTTTTTCCACGTCAAAAGATAAGACTGCTCATGTCGAAATGATCGGTCGCCATGGACACGTCTTGGGGGAATTGCAGGATATCAATTTGGAGGGACTCTCCTTTCTCGGTACTGATCTTTCTGGAGAGATTCACATCAACGAAGAGGTCCGTTTGCGGCTGATTCCCTTGCACACAGAATACTCGGCCATGAATCTGACCGGGCTTGTGCGTTTTTTTGGTCCAGATCTGCCAACAGGCACTGCTTCTGCCAAAAATCGTTACAGTGTGCAGATCACCGACGTGGAAAATCGAGAATTATTTAATATTTTTTTTGATGATTTACAAAAAGATTCAAGGGAGATGTTTCGTTCTGCTGTCATGTCTGAAGAGAGTTATCGCATGATTGCGGCCATTTGATGCAGGTGCAAGTACCCCTCACCTTTTTTTTTATAAATTATTAAAAAAAAAGAGGGGGTCTGGGGGATTCATCCCCCAGGGTTTTGGTTTTGACTTTGCTTTTGACTTGTTGCCCGAAGGACACCCTTTTTTAGTTTTGTTTTGACCCGCTACTACGGAGAATGTCACCAATGTTTGAATGGATTTCACCTGCCTATGCCCAAGCAGCCGCCCCTGGACCTGAGGCGGCTATTGGCAATATTTTGTTCATGGTTTTGTTGTTTGCCATTTTTTATTTTTTGTTGATCCGTCCGCAACAAAAACAGGTGAAACAACACAAGGAGATGGTGGCCAATCTGCAACGTGGCGATTCGGTGGAGACGCGCGGTGGCCTGCTGGGACGTATTCATCGGGTGGAGGAGGATTTTGTCATGATGGAACTGGGCGAGGTGGAAACCGCACCCAAGCAGTTCAAACCCGTGAGGATCAAGGTGCGCCGTATGGCCATCACCGAGGTGACGGCCAAGGCAGGCATTCCGGCGGCAGAAGAGTCTGCTGACAAGACCAAGAGTTGATCCCCGCTGGAGCATGACTCCAAAGCTTTGAAAAGGAGTGACTGGGCGTGAGACATTTTCCTCTCTGGAAAACCGTTCTTTCAATGATAATCATTTTTGTGTCGATGATGTATTCCCTGCCCACCCTGATGGGCGGGGTGCCGACCTGGTGGCCTTCCTGGTTTCCATCGCAAACGGTCTATCGTGGTTTGGACCTTCAGGGTGGCTTGTATCTTTTGCTGCATGTGGAAACCGATAAAGCGGTGGAACAGGCTGCGGAAAATCTGGTCGATGAGATTCGCGTGAGTTTGCGCAATGGCAAAATGCGTTACCAGTCGATCAAACGGATCGGCATGGACAAAGTCGAGGTCAAACTGCCTGAGGACGTAGCCAAATCAGCGGTCGTGGCATTGCTGAAAAAGGATTTTACCAATTCAGTGGTCGAGGAGATGCCTGACGGTGCCAAATTGCGCCTTTCAGCCACCGAGGTGGGTGATCTGAGAAAATTCGCCTTGGATCAATCCATCCAGACCATTCGTTCCCGTATTGATCAATTCGGTGTCTCGGAGCCTTCTTTGCAAAAACAGGGCGAGGAGCGGATTCTGTTGCAATTGCCTGGACTCAACGACCCTGCGCGGGCCAAGACCCTGATTGGCCGTACTGCCCGACTGGAATTCAAACTGGTGGACGAGAAAGGGGATGTGGCTGCGGCCCAGGCAGGCACCATCCCCCCAGACGATCAACTCTTGTATGAAGAACGGTCCAGCAAAGGGCAAAAACCGGTTCGTTATCCACTGCTTTTGAAAAAACGCACCTCTCTGACCGGCGACTTGCTCACCGATGCCAGGGTCAATTTCGATCAATTCGGCGAACCAGTCGTCTCCATTACGTTCAATCATCAAGGAGCGCGCAAATTTGCCCAATTGACCGGAGAGCATGTTGGTGAGCGCATGGCTATTGTCCTGGATGACAAGGTCTATTCCGCACCGGTGTTGCGGGAAAAAATCGAAGGGGGACGCGCCCAGATCAGCGGCAGTTTCACCTTGGAAGATGCTCATGATCTGGCCATTGTGTTGCGCGCAGGAGCCTTGCCAGCCCCGGTCAGCATCATGGAAGAACGGACGGTCGGACCCACCTTGGGGAGTGATTCCATCCGGGAAGGCATTCTTTCGTCTGTGGTTGGCGGTTTGCTGGTTATTCTCTTCATGGGGATTTATTACAAGGGCATGGGCTGGTTGGCCAATATCGCGGTGGGATTTAACATATTCATCCTGATAGCGGTGTTGGCCGTGTTGCAGGCCGCTTTGACTGTGCCGGGCATTGCCGGGACCGTTCTGCTCATTGGTATTGCCGTGGATGCCAATGTCCTTATTATTGAACGCATCCGTGAGGAAGTGCGGCTGGGCAAATCTCCCCTGGCTGCGATTGATCAAGGCTATGACAAGGCATTCATGACCATTCTGGACTCACATGTGACGGCATTAGCCACCTCGCTCATCCTGTTTCAGTTCGGAACCGGACCGGTGCGTGGGTTTGCCATCACCCTGGCCATTGGTCTGATTGCCTCATTGTTCACCTCGATCACCCTGACCCGGATGATGATTTACTACATACTGCGTAACCGTCGGGTGCAAAAACTGAGCATCTGAGTGACCCCCAGCAACGGATGAATTTATGGAACTCATCAGATCGGACCTCAATATAGATTTTGTTGGCTATCGCAAGTGGGCTTTTTTCATTTCCGGGGTGACGCTGTTGCTCAGCCTCATTTCCCTGGGGATGTATGGGTTGAATTTTGGTTTGGATTTCTCTGGCGGGACGGTCATGCAGTTGCGCTTTCCTGGTCCAGCCCCCATTGCCGGCATTCGAACAGCGTTGGGCAACATTGGCCTGGGATCTGCCGTGATCCAGGAGTTCGGGGCACCGGAAGAAATTCTCATTCGTCTCCATCAGGACAAGCATGAGAAAACCGGAGAGGCATCCAAAATGGCGCAGAAGGTGGTGGATGTCGTGACCCCCCTGGCTGAGAAGGGCAAGGTGGAATTGCGTCGGGTTGAATACGTGGGTCCGCAAGTGGGACGCGAATTGGCGGTCAACGGGATTTTGGCTGTATTGTACTCCTGGATCGCCATTCTGGTTTATGTCGGCTTGCGTTTTGAATTCCGTTATGCTTTGGGCGCAGTGTTGTCTTTGATACACGATGTTTTCATTATTTTGGGTTTTTTTTCCATCACTCAGAAAGAATTTTCTTTGGTGGTGGTGGCGGCAATCCTGACTGTGATCGGGTATTCCATCAACGACACCATTGTGGTGTTTGACCGCATTCGGGATGAAGTCAAACGAATGCGTCAACATCCCATGGAGGAGATCATCAATGAGGCCATCAACCGGACACTCTCCCGGACCATTATCACCTCTTGGACTGTGGTATTGGTGTTGCTGGCCCTGTATTTTTATGGGGGTGAGGTGATTCACGATTTTGCAGTGGCACTGTTGTTGGGTGTGCTGGTGGGGACATGGTCTTCGATTTATGTGGCCAGTCCTACGGTATTGGTGTTTGAACAGTGGCAACTCAAAAAGACTGCTTCCTGATGAGGAACTGTTGGGGGGGCAGGGGGAATCATTCCCCTTTGTGGGGTTTGGGGCGAGAGCCAATGACAATCAATTTAACCAATATTTTCAAAGTGTCCCGGCTACAATGGAAGGCTCAAAATGAAAGATGACCAGGGGACAGAGGATTACCATTTGCGCTTTGAGGTGGCAGATCCCGATTTCAGTGCGGAACAGGATCGCATTCATGAGGAGGCCATAACTTTTTTGCGTGAGGCTTTGGCGGCTGGACGGACCTGGTCGCAGGCGAGCAAGGCACTGGTGGTTCGGGATGCGAAACTCAAGACAGTCATTTTGGATGATTATTTGAAAGTGCTGTTGGCAGAGCGTCATTTTCAAGGCGGGGAACGGCTCAAGGGCATTGCCGGGGAGTTGGGGCTTTCAATGGAAGTTCTGCTCACCTTGAAAGAATCGATGATCCGGGAGGTACAGGAGTCTTCGCAACGCGCCTATCGCCTTTCACAATCTCAATCAGTGGACAATTGACATGGCACGTATTCTGGTGGTTGATGATGATCCACTCATTCGAAATTTGTTGCGGGAGATCCTGGAGCAAGCGGGACATGAAGTGGCAGAGGCGGCGAATGGTCGAGTCGGCTTGCGTCTTGTGCGGCAGCATCCCCCAGATTTGGTGATGACTGACATTCTCATGCCGGAAAAAGATGGCGTGGAACTGATTATGGAATTAAAAGAGTTGGTTCCTGCTGTGCGGATTGTTGCCATGTCTGGTGGTGGAAGGGGGTTGGATGCGGCCTTCAATCTGCGTATGGCCATGGATTTTGGGGCCAATCGACTGCTGGTCAAACCGTTTTCCAGGCAGCAGGCTTTGGAGGTGGTGCATGAGGCATTGACCGCCAAGTAGCAGGAGGAAATGCGCCTTGAGGCCTGTCACTTAAAGCGGGACAACATGGTGTTGTAGACTCTAATCTGTTCCCTAGGAGTACGACATGAGCAAGCGTCGTCTCATCACGTTCGACTGGGCCCTGAAACGGCTTCTGCGGAGCAAAGCCAATTTCGAGGTGCTGGAGGGCTTTTTGAGTGAACTGCTCTCCACTGAAATACGCATCGTCGATATCCTGGAGAGCGAAAGCAACAAGGAAGATGCACGCGATAAGTTCAACCGCGTGGACATGAAGGTCAAAAACAGCGATGGCGAACTGATCCTGATCGAATTACAATACGAACGGGAATTCGATTATCTTCAACGGCTGCTTTTTGGCATCGCCAAAACCATCACCGAGCATGTGGACGAAGGAGAATCTTACGCAAAAGTCCCGAAGGTGATTTCCATCAGCATTCTCTACTTCGATCTTGGACAGGGCAAAGATTACATATACCTGGGAACAATCTCCTTCAAAGGTATGCATACTGAAGAGGAATTGATCCTGAGTGAGGCACAAAAGGCGTTGTTCAATCGGAAAACCGTTCAAGAGATTTTCCCTTCTGTCTATCTGATCCAGGTAAAACGGTTCGATGAAGTCGCCAAAAACACTTTGGACGAATGGATCTATTTCTTGAAGAGAGGAGAGATTCTCGACGAGTTCACTGCCCGTGGTCTGGAGAAGGCCAAAAAAGTCTTGGACATCCTGCAACTCTCCGACGACGAACGCCAAGCCTACGAGCAGTTCCAGGAAGGCCTCCGCTCCCAGGCCAGCATGGTGGAGAACACCTGGAACGCTGGAAAATGGGAAGGTAAAAAGGAAGGTCGCCAGGAAGGGATTGAGGAAGGCCGCAAGGATGGTATTCAGATTGGCGAGGCAAAAATTCTGGCGCGTCTGTTGCAGCGTCGTTTTGGCAATTTGCCTGCCTGGGTCAATGAGAAAATGGCCAAAGCCGAACTGCCTGCTTTGGAAGATTGGAGTCTTCGGATTTTTGATGCACAATCACTGGATGAGGTATTCGTGGACAGGCTGTGATTTTCGTACCTGCTATTGGTAGCCAAGCATGAATTTTAAAATAATTCAAGGAGCCCTGTTCAGTGAAACATTTAAGATTTGATCCCGATTGGCGTGATGATGTTTTGGATCTGACGGTTCTTGATATTCCTTTGATTTTTCCAGAAGACACATCAAGGAATTCTGGAAGTGGAATATGGGTTCAAAGCAAACCTGAGAGAGATGAATTTGTTTTTGGCAAACATATAAGTCATAAATCATGTCGAATTGTAAAGTATTTGCTTAAAAGATCGGACATGATAGATTATTATTCTGTAAAGGACTCTTCTGGAAACATACAGCCAAAAGATTCTGCTGTTTATGATGCCATGTTTACTCCTCAGGCATGGATGACAGATTCTTTACAAGAACGTTGCATGGTATACGCAGCTGCACAGCGAGCACACGGTAAAATATTGGTAGGAGGGTTGGGTTTGGCCCTCTATCCACAATTTTGTTTTCATCTCAAGCGTCCAATCCAATCAATCATTATTGTTGAAAAAGAAGCGGCTGTGATTGATTTGGTAATGGAACCATTGAGACAAAATTTGGATCATGAACAGCTGTCACGCATTAACGTCATTGAAGGAACAATCGAAAAATTTTTACAGGAATCTAAAGATCAGTTTGATACGATCTATTTTGACACATGGGAAAATATAGACCCAAGGTTTCTTGCTTCTGTCAATTATCTTGTCGAGTTGGCTCAACCGAGATGCGCATTGGATGGACAGATTCAATGTTGGGGGTATGCCATGATGGTGGATACTTTTATAAATCATGTGGAAATGTTTGTCAAAAATAAAATCGACCTGACACTTTATAACTTGGATCCAGTGCTTGCGAGATTTGATGAATGGTTGAGGCAGCAAGACAATATAATCATGATACAAGAAACAAGGAAAAAAAAGGCTCGTGAACTTGCCATGACAATAGCAAAGCCATTGGAAGAATATGATTTGCATCGATGTTTTACACCTTTTGCGCGTTCATATACAGAAATGTATATCAACATGGCCAAAGCACGCAAACAATGACATTCCTGCTTGCTGGAGGCTTAGATATTGGCACGGTTTTTCCAAAATGTGTGCAAATATGCTATGTTGGAGTTCAACCGGATAAGGGGTCAGATGTTGGCACGGTTTTCTCGATGTTAATGCTCGTTTAATTTTTATTATCCGTATCTTTTTAATTTATAATTTTATGATTTTAATTTTTGACATAAACATTTTTATGAAATACAGCAGGCATCGGTTTCCAATCAAACGGCATCTGGCCGCATTGCACTTGCTGCAACTCGTAGCCTGCAATGCGTCATGCGTCCTCTGGAAAGTCAGTCAGATCTTTTTTGGAGGAACCGATGAATCGAATGGCTTTCATCTATAAGGATTTTAGAAACGTTTATACGAACAATCAAGACAATTCTGTCAATTATTATGCAAGAAATCATACGACTGCATTTCCATATCATGGATCATTCCACACTCTGTGGCGGCCAGTGAGGCGGGTTGAGATTTTCAGCCATGCCCAGTCGTGTCAGAATGCGATCCACAAGAAAATCCACCAGTTGGTCGATGGTGGTTGGGCCATGATAAAATCCGGGTGACGCCGGAAGAATCACGACACCTGCCCTGGCCAGAATCAACATGTTTTCCAGATGAATCACCGACACCGGGGTTTCTCTGGGCACCAATAACAAAGGCCACCCCTCCTTGATGGAGACATCCGCCGCACGTTCAATGAGGTTGTCCGAGAGTCCACGCGCCATGGCAGCCAATGAACCCATGGAACAGGGGCATACCACCATGGTTCTTGTTCCAGATGAGCCAGAGGCCATGGGGGCATACCAGTCGTTTTGGGCAAAATGACGCAATCTGGTCACATCAGGGGGGGAGGAGGAAGTACGGCCAAAAAATTCTGCGATCTGTTCGACTGCTGTTGGACCGTCTCCAATCAAATTCAGACCACACTCCTGACGCAAGACCATACGACTCGCATCAGAGAGTAAAAGGTCAACTGTGCGTTTGGCATGCAACAGGCGTTCCAGAAGACGGACTCCGTAACAGGCACCTGAAGCTCCTGTAAACGCCAGAGTGATGGGCATGGTCAAGATCTCATTCATCGTGGGCCTGCCACGTCATCCAGGACAAAAAATTATTAAAAAAAAAGAAGGGGAATTGGGGAATTCATTCCCCAAGGTCTTGTTTTTGACTTTGCCTTTGACTTTTCATAAAAATATTTATAAAAAATTATTGAAAAAGTCAAAATCAAAACCCTGGGGGATGAATCCCCCAGACCCCCTCTTTTTTTTTAATAATTTAAAAAATAGATTGCATGCCTATTGCGTGAATGGAGATAAAAACACATGCACCTCCGACTCACGACCGACATGTTTCATGATCCGATCCCGAAGAAATTCCACCACGATGTCTCCTTCGTAAACCAAGAGTTTTGGATCCACTTGAACGCTCACTTCCACATGCAGACTCTCCCCCATCACACGGGCACGCAAATAGGAAATCCCCAACACACCCGGAGTTTTCCGAGTGATCTGATAGATCAGTTTCAACTCGTCGGCATCCGCAGAGGTGTCAAGCAGACCTTTGACGGCATCGACATTCAGTTCATAAGCGATTTTGCCAATGATCAGTGATACCCCCAAAGCAGCCAAAGGGTCGGCGATGGGATACCCGAACACTGCCATGGTAATGCCAAACAACACCGCTGAAGAGGCAATGGCATCGGAACGATTATCCCAGGCATTAGCCTGGACCGCCGGACTGTTGATCTGGGAGGCCAGACAAACCTGATTGCGATACATGCCTTCGTTGACAAAAATCGACAACACCGCGCCAAACATGGCCAAGGGACTGGGAGGGGGAAATTCACCGCTGACAATGGCGTTGAAGGCATCCTTGAAGATCATGATCGCCCCAGCCAGCAACAACAATCCGGTCAGAGATGATGAGACATACTGGATCTTGCCGTGACCATAGGTATGTTCATCATCGGCTGGCTGGTTGGAAAATTTGATACTCAACATGGTGACAACGGTAGACAAGACATCTGCCATGGAATGCACGGCATCCGCCACCAGGGCGGCACTTCCGGTGATAATGCCCAGCACCCCCTTGTAAACGGTCAGAAAGGTGTTTCCCCAGAAGACAAACCACATGGTATTGTGTTGACAATTTTTGCAGGATTCGAATTTCATGATCAATAAAAGTCCATGCTTATGATTCTGTTTCCCCCACCTTTTCCTGAAAAAAGGTGGGGGACAAGGGGATGCCGGGAGCAACCAACTATTTAACGATGATTCTTTTTGCTTTTTTCTGCATGCGTCAACAATTCCTGGGTCAAGGTATCCAGAGTTTCATTGACCGCCCCAATCACCGTGGCGGCTTCTTTGGTGGCAGAGATGGTTTTTCCAGCCACGTTGACCACGGTTTTGACACAGGCACGTTGATCATTGTTGTGGGCGTTGCGTTCCACAGAGATGCGACCATGGGTCAAAGGTCCGAAACGTTGATCCAGGTTGTCAAAGTGCTTTTGAATGCGGTCACGCAATTCATCTCCGATGTCTACCTGACGACCTTCAATTTTGATTTCCATATTTTAAACCCCTTTCGAAATTGAAACAGCTTGATCAGCTTCGGTTGTTAATTATAAAAAGCCTGTTGACGACGTTTGAGAGCAGCACGCCGTTGGGCTTCCCGTGTGAGAACCGGGATGAGAACAGGCGCAGGAGGAGGAGGGGCGGAAAAGTGCCATTGACGCAACATCGGAAAGAGTCTGGCAAAGGCGAATATCAACAGTGCCAGCACAATGAAGACCAGTCCAATGCCAAGATCCATCAGGTTGATGTCATTGGTCATCATTTCGGATAACGGCATGTGGAAACTCCTTGGTATCGGGTTGAAATGGAATGGTTGCAACATCATACCACCTTTTTGAGATCATATTCCAGTATGCCGACAGCTCCGGCATTTTTAAGTTGTGGAATCAGATCACGGACGATGGATCGATCCACCACGGTTTCGAAGGCCAGCCAATCCGAATCGGTCAAGGGATTGATGGTCGGTGCCTGGAGGCTGGGCAGCAAAGCCAGGATGGCGTCGGATTTGGCGGTCGGTACGTTCATTTTGAGGATCGCCTTGTGCCGGGCGGTCAAGGCTGCGTTCAGAAGCAACGCGATTTGATCGATTTTCGTTTTTTTCCAGGGATCGGCGACGGCTCCATGATTGGCAATGATCATGGTGCGGGTCTCCAGCAACTCTTCGACGATACGCAATCCATGTGCCTTGATGGTGGATCCGGTTTCGGTGATTTCCACCACGGCATCCACCAGTCCTTCCACCACTTTGGCCTCAGTGGCTCCCCAGGAAAAGATTACTTCGGCGGTGATTCCGCGTTGAATCAAATAACGGCGCGTGAATTGTTCCAGTTCTGTGGCGATCCGTTTGCCGTTGAGATCTTCCAGGCAGTGGATGGGGGAGTCATGACGGGTCACCAGCACCCAACGACAGGGACGATTCGAGTTTTTGGAATATTCCAAAGCACCGATTTGGGCCACTTTGTCTTCGCATTCCCATTCGAGGATCCAGTCCCAGCCGGTAAGTCCCATATCCAGGGTGCCATCGGCCACATAACGGGCCATTTCCTGGGGACGCACCAAGGAGCAGATGATTTCCGGGTCATCAATGCCGGGAAAATAATTGCGGGAACTGGGGGTGATGGTCCACCCGGCCTGGGCGAACAAGTCGATGGTGGCCATTTCCAGACTCCCTTTCGGGATGCCGAGTTTCAGTGGTGACATGTTGACTTGGTCCTTGATGGATAAAAATAGTGTAGCAAACCAGGCAGTTGGTTGAAACGGTCTGCCACACGGTCAGGAAGCAGATCCCGGACATCCTTGCCCCGGTTGTAGCCGTAGGAAAGCAGAATGACGGGCATGCCAGCATTGCGTGCTGCTTGCAAATCAGTCTCCGAGTCGCCGATCATGACGCCCTGGTCAGGTGGAATGTGCAGATGTTCCAGGGCGAACAATAATGGTTGGGGATCGGGTTTGCGAGTGGGTCGGGTGTCTCCGCCGACGATCAATGAGAAATGGCGGCTTAAATCCAATTGATCCAGCAAGGATCTGGCCAGCATTTCCGGTTTGTTGGTGACTACAGCCATGGCAAATCCGGTGGCCGCCAACAGTTCCAGGGTGGTCGTGACATCTGGAAAGGGGCGGGAGTTGTCAACCAGATGATCACGATAGTACTCCAAAAATTCGGCAACTGCGGTTTCGAAATCCGGGTCGTTGTTGGGTGGTTCAGCCCCTTCGCCCCAGAATCCCCTGGCCAGGAGTGCGCGGGCACCATGACCAACCAGATGCGTGACGTGATCCAAAGGCAAAGTGATTCCATGACGTCTGGTCAGGACATGGTTCATGGCCCGGCAGAGATCCGGGGCGGTATCGACCAATGCACCATCCAGGTCGAACAACAAAGCGCGACAGTGGAGTGGTTCGGTCATGAGGAACGCAGTGTACCTACAAAAGGAAGTTCACGAAACATTTGATTATAATCGATGCCGTAGCCCACCACAAACAGATTGGGAACCTGGAATCCCACATGATCGACTTGGACTGCAACGGTGCGTCGGGCTGGTTTGTCCAACAACACGCAGGTCAGAATTTGCGCGGCTCCTTTGTTCAGGAGGTGCTGTTTGGCAAAGGCCAGGGTGGCACCTGTATCCAGGATGTCATCTACGAGCAGTATCTGGCGTCCGGTCAGATCGGTTGTGCAATCCAGACGGGTGGTGATGATGCCTGAACTTTGGGTTCCAGAGCCATACGAGGAGAGTACCATGAAATCCAGGCAGAGTGAAACATTGTGCCGTGCCAGGGCGCGAGCCAGATCAGCGGCAAACAGAAAGGCTCCGGTCATAAGCGTGACCATCACGGCATCGGGGCGCAGGTGTGGCGCGATTTCGGTGGCCAGGGTGGTGACGCGTTCCTGAAGCTGGGTTTCAGAAAAGAGTGGGTCGATGAGGGGTCTCATGAGGAATGCGTGTTCCTTTCAAGGAGAAAGACGACGACCGGAGCCAACAGGTTGGCGGTTGACTTGGGCAGGAGCCATTTTCTGACCCGTTGTTGAAAGGCACCACGGGGCAGATGACCGCCTGCGGCCAGAGGGATCTGCCGGATGATATGGATGTCCAGTTCAGCGCACAGGTCTTGAAAATCCAGGATGGTACACATGTGAATATAGGGGGTGCTGTACCATCGATGGGGTAGCAGTCGGGTACGGGGCATCCGTCCGGAGAGGAGCAGTCCAAAACGGACGCGCCAGTAACCGAAGTTGGGGAAGGAGACGATGATTTTCTTTCCCACCCGCAACATTTCTTTCAGCACGAACTGGGGGCGGTGAATGGCCTGGAGCGTATGGGAAAGAATGACATAATCGAAAGAGTCGTCGTGATGGTCGCGCAAACCCTGGTCGATGTCGCCGTGATAAACCGGGAGTCCGCGGGCAATACAGGCGTGGACTCCTTCATGGGAGATTTCAACCCCGAATCCACGGGCGTGTTGGCGACGAATCAGTTGTTCCAGCAGCAATCCATCGCCGCATCCCAGGTCCAGAACCCGTGCCCCTTCGGTCACAAGGTCGGCGATGACGGCTTGATCAATACGGAGTTTAAGCAACGTTGACCTCGCATGTTTGGCAATGTAAGGCTTGGCGAACGATTTTGGTGATGATGATTCTGGCAGTCTAGTATAGAATCTTCCATTTGGTCAAGCAAACCTGCAGAGAAACGGATGACGTAATCGTTCACCCCGCCCCTCTCCAATAAACAATTAAAAAAAAAGGGTGGAGGGGTCTGGGGAGGCGGTTCACCGCCTCCCCAGAAATTTTTTGAGGAGGGATCATTCTACCCACTCCACGCGATTGCGCCCCCCTGTTTTAGCCAGATAGAGTGCTTCATCGGCCTTGCGCACGGATTCGGCGATTTCCGCACCCGGATCCAGTCTGGAGCCACCAAAAGATATGGTAATGTTAATAGTTTTATCCTCGCTGATCATGATACTGTTTTCCGCAATCCTGGCCCGCAATCGGTCCAATATAATCAATGCGGCTTTTTTGTCCACACCAGGCAAATAGAGCAAAAACTCCTCGCCACCGTAACGAAACACCAAATCCATGGGGCGCAGGATGTTCCTCAACAAAACAGAAGTCTGCACCAACACCATATCCCCCACCGCATGACCATACTGGTCATTCACATGCTTGAAATGATCAATATCCGCCATGACCACGGCACAATTTTCACCAGTCTCTTCAATCCGATTCCGTTCCCGTTCCAAGGTCGAGAGCAACTTGGTCCGGTTGAAGGTCTTGGTCAGTGGATCGGTCTGCAACAAATAATCATAAATCATGAATTGCAGGGTGTTCACCGTCAATTTGAATGCCGTGCGCTTGATCAACGCCTCATCATACTCTTTTTTGATATCCGTCTTGTGTGTCATCCATTTGAGATAACAGTCACGAAATTTCAAATGCATGTTTTTATGGATCAATTCAATGTCCTGCACAATCAGGGTCTGCTTGACTTTTGCATCAATATTGCCATAGAGCCATTGACCAAACCGGCATGCCTGATAGGCATCTTCGGCAATATATTCATCCCCCAAAGGCTGGTCACAAATGATCCCTCTGGTAAAATTTGAAAACCATTCGTCGTGATAAAACAGCATCAGATCCAACTGATACAAAACATCACGCGCTTCTGAAAATGGGAATTTCTTGAACTCATTCATCACCCATCACCCTTGTCTGAAACCACATTAAAAGCAAAAAAATGTTATTGATTCATGCCTCTTTTGATAAAAACGCTTCACTCTGTTTGCCAAAGAAAGCACGAATTGTGGAAAAAAAAGGTGTCAATCGGTTGTTTTGATCCGGTGTCAAATATTTTTGGATCAACGGGGAGTAATCGAGCATTTCAGGCATTGTGTTCACCTGCGCAGCCAAGGATTTCCATATCATTTCTCTGGCTCTTTTCAAACGATTACAATTCAGCCCAAATTCATCAATGGTTTTTTGAACCAGTAGCACATCCATGCCCACCGCATGACAGTTGTCGGGGTTGTGTTCGATTGCTCCTGACTTGATAATCTTGAAAATCATCGGAGATCGTGGAACCATGAAAGGGGTTAAAACAGACCCATCCAAAACGCGATCCGCTTTTTTGGCATCACAGCTTAAATTTTCTTTTCTAGGATCCAAATAATGTCCGCTTGCTTCATCATGCTTGGCACTGCCCCCACGACAACACAAAAATAAATTATCATACTCCAATCCCCAATTTTTCCCATCCTGGAGATCCGACTTGGGATGAAAGTGATCCACACTGCAAACCAATCGATTTTGATGCCACTTCAGCAAATCAATTTCACAATAGGCGCATAATCCGTGCTGACGCTCGCACATCTCATCGACCAACTCATCATAGGCTTCCCGCGCCTCATTCCTGAAATCATTCCATGTTGCTTGAGGATTTTGGGATCGAAATGTCGCCAATCCAGACGGTTCCACTCCTTTTTCGATTCTTTTCATCTCCCAAAAAGTTCCTGTCTTCTCATCTCAAAATCGGCCCGCACCAACTCAGGCTCTTCCCCATTGGCCCATTGTTCCAGTTTTTTGCGTATCTCCACGGCCTCGGCCTCTTGCCCTTTGCCTTGGTGAATCATGGCAAAATATTGATTCAACAGTTGCGTGAATTCCACCTGCGGTGGTCGAGGATCTACTCCCTGGATATCCTGCAACAATCGTCCACTTTCCGCGCCATATGAAGAAACGGGATGCCTGAATGTAACGTTTTCCCCTTCCCAAACAATAGACTGGATATGTTGCGGCTCCACCGTGGTCAGTACCTGCGGGGAGTGGGTCGTCACAATGAATTGCGCCTGCGGAAAAGTGCGCCGCAAATCCCCCAATACTGTCTGTTGCCATTTTGGATGCAAATGCAAATCAATCTCATCAATCAAAACCACGGCATGTGAGTCCAAAGGATCTGGCAGGTGGGGATTGGCCATGGCCATGCGTCTGGCCAGATCCATGACCAAAGCCAGCATGGAACGATAGCCGTCACTCAACTGGGAAAAAGAGAACGTCTTGAGTATCCCTCCAACCTCACGATCCAACAATAACTCTGGAGGATAGTTATCCGTTCTTGGATTGGTCACACCAGTAAGCATTTTGGTAATGGCACGTCGTACCGCTGCCAATTCTGGCACTTGATAATCAAAATTTTTGGCCTTTTTCTGCTGGCGAATCTCTTTGCCTTCCTGAAAATTCAACCACTGCACTGCTTCCTGATAGGCCGTCATCCCCCTGCAAGCCCCTCTCAATGCCTCAAACCTCGATTCTGTATCTATTCTTGGTGCAGATTCATTATCATAATGATCCCGTCGAATACCATAATAAACCAGCACAGGGAGATCCATTGATTCCCCTTGCATGCTCGCCATGGCAATTTCTTTCAAGGTATCATGCAGTTCAGAAAGACGACTCACACCATAATTTTCTGCTGTCGTCACACGACTTGGCCCCCATTTTTCAAAGCAAGACCATTGCAAATGATGAAATGTTGTTACCTCAATCCTGGCAAATGGGGCCTGTTTGCCTTCCCTGCCTAGCAGGATGTCTTGTTTTTTAAGCGTTTGTTGTGAAGAATCGAGAAAATAATCCACAATGGCATCCAGAACAATGGCCAACGCATCCAGAATCGCGCTCTTGCCAGCCCCATTGTCGCCGACAAATACATTTAGAAAGGGATCCAGATGAATCTCTGTCTTGCTGTAACAACGAAAACTGGTCAAATCAACTCGCATCAATTTTAAAGAATTTCTTTGCCAATCGATTGATGCATGGGTGTTAGAATGTGTTTCTATCCATTGCGCAAATCGATTGGCAAGATCCAAAAAAAGTTCATCTTTAGTATCAGTCCAATAAAATTCTGTGATCGAATTTCCTTGAGGCACAACCAAACAATCTGACAATTCCTCCATTGGTAATTCACAAGGACGCAGTTTGACCAGCGACACCAAGACCTCGCCCCGCCTGCTGCGTTCCAACAATTTCTGCCATTCAAACGACTTGAAAAAACGTGATGCCAAAAAAAAAGGACTGACCAATAAACAAGCAGCAGAACAAATTTCCAAAATATCTTGAATCTGTGCCCGCCAATCTCCCCCAACATCAAACGAACGCAACTCCCATAATTCAATTTTATCTGAATGTTTTTTAGCAGCAAGATGCATAAGCAACTCATTTTTAAACGCCTCATCCTCATGCGCATACGCAATAAAAATTTTCGCTGCCATTGTGTTTCCTTTTTATATACCCTATTTTTTGATAAAAAATACAAAATTTTAAACATTAAAACTAAAAAGATGTGTCACCTTCCAACTGTTTGGCCGCAAACTGCTGACGAAAGGTCGCAAAAGTCCCTCTGGCTATCGCTTCCCGCATTTCGGCCATGAGATCCTGATAATAATGAATATTGTGCAGCGTCATCAATCGATGGCCCAGAATCTCCCGATTGCGATATAAATGATGCAAATAGGCCAAGCTGTAATGTTGGCAGGTCTGGCATGAACATTCCGGGTCAGGAGGGCCGGGATCCTCCCGGAAACGGGCACTCTTGACATTCATGGCCCCTCGTCGGGTAAACAGTTGACCGTTGCGGGCATTGCGGGTGGGCAATACGCAATCAAACATGTCCACACCACACCCCACCGCCATGACCAGATCCTCTGGTTTGCCCACCCCCATGAGATAACGGGGACGATCCGCAGGCAACAACGCCGGGGCATATGAAAGAACTTCAATCATAAGTTCTTTGGGTTCCCCAACCGACAGGCCGCCCAGAGCATATCCATCAAAACCAATCTCAATCAACCCGGAGGCAGAAGCCCGTCGCAGGTCTTGTTCCATGCCCCCCTGCATGATGCCAAACAGGGCACGGCCATCATCAGAAGTTCTGGCCGTCTTGCAACGTGCCGCCCAACGCAATGAAAGTTCCATGGATTTGGCTAAATAAGCCCGATCCGCTGGATAAGGAGGACATTCATCCAACTGCAT
The DNA here is from genome assembly GCA_039908085.1 of Magnetococcus sp. YQC-5. GTDB lineage: Bacteria > Pseudomonadota > Magnetococcia > Magnetococcales > Magnetaquicoccaceae > Magnetaquiglobus. Next base: position 602 of record JAMOBH010000009.1, on the reverse strand, counting down.
CACAATATCCGCACCCAGAGCTTCCTGTACCTGCACAGCGATTTCAGGACTCAAAAAACGAGCCGATCCATCGATATGGGATCGAAACGCTACCCCTTCCTCGGTGATCTTGCGCAACGCCGCCAAACTGAAGACCTGATATCCCCCTGAATCAGTCAGAATGGGACCGTCCCAGTGCATGAATCGATGCAAACCTCCCAGGCGGGACACAATTTCGTGTCCTGGACGCAAAAACAGGTGATAGGTATTGGCAAGAATAATCCTGGCCCCGGTCCCTCGCACCTCTTCCGGGGTCATGGCTTTGACTGTGGCTACAGTGCCCACAGGCATGAACACCGGAGTTTCCACCCATCCGTGTGGGGTGAAAAAACTACCCTGACGGGCACCGGTCGGGTCGGTATGATGCAATTCAAAACGAAACCGATCCGTCATGATCATTTCACCTTCTTGGATAACGGCCTGCTGGCAAGCCAAAAGAAATGATTTTGGGGGACATGATGTCTCTAGGTAAAAAAGTCAAAACCCTGGGGGATGAATCCCCCAGACCCCCTCTTTTTTTTTAATATTTAAAAAAATAAAATAAAAAAACAAAATAAAAAAAT
>JAMOBH010000247.1:0-8339 GCA_039908085.1 Magnetococcus sp. YQC-5 | reverse complement strand
AATACATATGCGTTGGTTTATTATTATTAATAATAACAACAAGTTTTACTTTTTTTATTAATCTCTTAAAAAATATGAACATTCATAAATTGTTATTCATGATAATTTTTCCTCCAATATCAGCGCTAGCGCTTTATTTTAGCATGGCAACATATACGTCAAATTTGTATTATAATTTATTTCTACCTGAATATTTTTTATTGAATAGTCCGCCTGTTGATACTGACACATATTTACACACAGCAATCACTTCAATGATTCAAAAATATGGTGTACCATCTCTCGGTCTTGACGGAATTAAACCAGTAGCCTATCACGTTGGATCCCATTACTGGTTTGCCGCATTGGGATCCATGATTGGCTCCATGCCAACCCATACGATTCCATTCTCAATGTTTATTATTGTTTTACCGTTCTTTTTTTGGTGTGGCTGGAATGTTACATCTGTTCTAAGAATATACAAGAATGGACAAGAAATATTACACATTGTGTTGACAGTTTTAATTTTTTGGCTGATCACGAACTATTACTTAAAATATTTATTAAGCGAAAGCTTTGTGATGGCTACATCATTATTTTTATTATTACTTCCAATCATTATCAGAATTTTCAATGAAAACGACACCGCCAACACATCTCTATTGTTATATATTATATTATTAGTATTTATTTTTATAATTTCTTCCGTTAAATTGTCTGCCGGAATCATGGTTGCAGTATTGGTGGTTTATGCATTATGGAGATCATTAAAAAATTTATTTTTATTTTCGATAATATTAAGCGCTGTTGCTTGTGTATCAATATATTCTCTTTGGCTGTTTAGATTACGATCAAATGCCAGCACGGCAAACATTGACGATAACGTTTCGCTATTAACAACGCTTAAAGTTTATTTTTATAAATCTAGCGCATATTATACATTTTTTGAAAATCCTCCAGCATCGATTGTTGCGCTATTGCCGTTTTTTTTATTTATCGTTCTATTGTTATTTGATAGTAAACCAGTATCCACAGAAACACATTCTACAAGAATGCAATTTCTGCCAAAAAAATTAACCGAAAATGAAATAATTTTTGTTATCACATGGATTGGTGTTATTCCTGCTTTATTAGGAGTCATTCCGTTCGGTAACGATTTCTGGTTCTACAATCACGCCCAGGTCATCTCGATTTTCTTTTTATTGTCAAAAATAAGGATCGATCCACAATATTTAAGTAAACTATATTCTATAGTAGCTCTGCGAATAAAATTTTTAATTTCGCAAAGTATCGCTGGACTTTTGATTGTTATTTTCTTGATCAGCATACCGATCTATGTACATAACCAACAATTATTAAATTCTATAAAAAGTTTTTATTGGACTTTGCGCGGAAATTTTCTTTATAATAATCATCTTACACTTTCATTAATATTATTACGTGAAGCGAGTGCGCATAATCATGAATTTTTAAAAGGACGCACTGTTGAGCAGTACGTATCCGACTCCATCAATAAAGGCCACGGTCTATTTGGAACAGAAGGGTATCAGGCCATACAGGAAATGGATTTTGCGCGATCAATCACCTTCATTCGTAAAATTGCTGAAGAGCGTGGCAAAGGGGTGGGCGTATTCATTCCACCTGAGAATACAGTGTTTTGGGAGATGAGTAAAAAAAGAGGTTGCGAAATTCCATCTTATGTGATACCTTCATTAACCGGGACTCCCATGATCGCTGGGATTCCTCCCCTGGGGGTTCCATGTCGAAGCACCTTGTTGGATATGACCTTCGATTCCGAAATCAGATCTCGATCCCTCTCGGATGAGGCCCTTTGTGCGCATGCATTGAAACGTGACATTCACCATATCCTGATTTTGCAGAGAATTGACAAGCCGGAAGATTCTCGAATTTTACAATGCATTGCGCCAGTTGACGGATAATTTAACACTCAATAAAATCAATTCAGTCAAATATAATGAATACGCCAACCGATCCCCTGCAAAACGAGAGTGTAAAAAATATCAATTCTGCCATACAGACAAAATTTGATCGTTCTGTCTCCGTGTTGACATGGGGGTTGAATGAACAGAATCTGTTGATATCATTTCTTGATAATATATTTAGTTTGATGGATGCCACTGTCGAAGAGTACGAGGTAATTTTTGTAGATGATGGTAGCAATGACAACTCGCCTGCCATCTTAAGGGAATATGCTGCCAGAAATCCACTACTCAAGGTGATCACAAATTCAAAGCCCCTTAACGTAGGACTCGCCCTGCGACGTGCCATTGAAGTGGCCAGCAAGGAATATCTTTTTTGGCAGACCGTGGATTGGAGTTATGATATCAGAAATTTACGGATCTTTCTGGAACTATTGCGTCATTATGACGCTGTCCAGGGGGTCCGTCCGGTCCCTGAACGCCTGTTGAGTCACATACCACTCGTCCGCTCCATCTATCGCGTCAAAACCCGTTCGGACAAATTGAGCAAGGCGGTCATTTCGCTTGGCAATTACTATCTCCTCCGCATCCTTTTTAATGTAAATTTTCATGATTTTCAAAATATAACTTTTTATAAGACGCGCACTGTTAAATCTTTAAACATTCAAGGAAAAACTTCATTTGTAAACCCTGAACTGCTATTCAAATATCATGCTCAGGGAATGAGGTTCATCGAGGTGCCAATTCATTTTATTCCGCGTAAAAGCGGAGTGGCCAAGGGGACGCGCTTCCCGGTGGTAGTCAAATCGATCCTGGATTTGCTGTACAACTGGTGGAGATGGGGACGCACGCTGCACAAAACGGGAGCAGAACGACACCCGATACACCGGGTCAGCTTTCCATTCAATCTGAACGATGAGACGCTTCGATTGGTTATACCTTTGTTTAAAGATTTATTATAGAAAAATCCCATCATCAATATATCGAGAACCTCAATGTCTACCAATACAATAACATTTAATCAAAATTACGCATCATCAGAATTGTCCGAGTGCGTGATTCATACTCAGGATCACTACGGCCTGAGACCAGAGGCGGCAGAGTTTCCGATGATGTTGGTGCTTTCGTTTGTCTACCCGTGCAATGCCAAATGCCCCCATTGTCCCTACACAAATTCTAATATTCGCGACCGCTATCGTGACCAACCATATATGTCAGAATTGATTTTCAAAAAGATTAGCGACGAAGCCGGACCCTACGGTGCATACCTGCGCATTTCTGGTGGTGGAGAACCCATGCTGCATCCCCAGGCCGTCCAATTGCTCACTTATGCCAAGGACAAGGGGTGCAAAATCGGTCTGATCACCAATGGTTCAGCCTTTACCGCAAAGAGTTCCATGGCACTGCTTCAGGCAGGCATCGACATGATCGAATGCTCGGTAGATGCCGCTGATGCCAAAACTTACGCTAAAGTTCGACCCGGCCTCAAATGGGAGCGGCTAGTCAAGAATGTCGCAAGGCTCCTGGAAATGCGTCAACAGCTTAACTCTTCTTCCAAAATCGTGGCATCCGGCGTGCATCAGAAGGGGGTGGAGATTGAGGCCGTTGAGCGATTCTGGAAAAAGACCATCGGAGTTGACAACTTCATCAAGCGGAAATTCCTCACCTGGGGAGACAATACCTCTCTCGACAAGAGCCTCTCCGGAGATATGACTCCCTATCTGGATACAACACATTCCCCCTGCCCTTTCATCTTCGAACGACTCAATATCGACAGTCGAGGGAATATCATGGTGTGCGGGTATGATATCTCGGCAAATACGAACATGGGGGAGGTCGGAAAGCAGACCATCCGCGCAATCTGGCATGGCCCTGGTTTCCAGTATTACCGAGAAATGCATTTGGCCAATCAAGGTAATGAAATCCCGCTCTGTGCCGGGTGTCCTGATTGGAAATATCGCTCATGGCAACATAACTACTGGAAGGTTGTGCAACAGGCAGAAGAAAAACGTTTGAGAAAAAAAAATGAGTAAATATCTCATTACCGGCGCACATGGTTTCATCGGACGGCATTTGGTCGGGAAGATAAGAGCCAAACAACCGGATGCCGAGATCGTCTCCACAGTGCATAGACGCTCCTTTGATCCTGGCCAATCTGCCGACTCCATTCGCGTAGATCTTTCCGATCCTGCTGCCATTGACCTGCACGGTGATTGGGAGACGATCTTTCATCTGGCTGCACTGATTCCTGACCACCACGACGATGACAACAGCAGCCTGCTGAACAAAAACATCCAAATCGCCCTTGGCATGCTGGAAATCTGCAGAAGTACCAGACCTCGAAAACTGGTCGTCGCCTCGTCCATTGCCGTTTATCCCCCTGAGACTCAGGAAATTCTGCATGAATCGCTTCCCATTCATCCTGTCCGTCCTTACGGAATCGGCAAGGCCTGCGCCGAACATATTCTTTCCCATGCAAGCGCTTGCGGTACGGAGGTAGTCTTTTTGCGGCTTTCTTCGATTTATGGACTCGGCATGCCCTCCAATACGGTGCTATCCCTGTTCATCACACAAGCTTCCAAGGGCCTGCCACTGACTTTGTTCGGGAATGGCAACAGGATACAGGATTTCGTCTACATTGATGACGTGGTGGATGCCTTTCTCCTGGCCAGTCAGGACGGGATTGCCGGTGTCTGCAATATCGGCAGCGGTCAATCCAGCACCATGCTGCAACTGGCCGAGGAGATCGCCAGGCAGGAGGGATGGCGCACCACCATCCGATTCGCCCCTGACGTGATCGATACGGCTGCAAACGTTCGCGTCGATATCTCCAAGGCATCCCTTGACATCGGGTATCGCCCGGTTTATGATCTTGCCAAGGGCATCAATGCCTATCACGCTCTCCTGTCCGGTCACTCTTCTCTTCCCGGAAGTCACAATCACAACACACCTGATACTTCCCATGCGCGCTTCCAATCCTGATGATTCCAAAAGTATAATTAACTATGCTATAACTCTGAACCAATTTGAAAAAAATTTCCTTGCATATGAGGAACCAGAAACCACGGATGCAATTTTTGAACGCTTGCGCTTTTTTCCAAATCAAATTCTTTTGGAAACCTCTTCCTTTTGCAACCTGAACTGTACGATGTGCGCCCGACAGCTCAAACCGCGTCAGTGGGGAAAAATGGAGGAGGCCATGGCACTGAGGGTGATCGATGAAGTTCTGGTCAAGGCCCCCTGGACACGCATCTGGTTCTGCTATTTCGGCGAGCCGCTCGTTGCCAAGAAGCTCGGACTCTACAAACGGATCCGCTATGCCAAAGATCGCGGACTGAAACGGGCCGCCATCAACAGCAACGGAACCCTGCTGGATGAAAAGGCGGTCCAGGCCCTGCTTGATGCGGGTCTGGATGAAATTTATGTCGGCATTGATGCCATTACCAAGGAAACCTATGAAAAAATCCGTCTGGGTGGAAAATTCGATGTCGTCATGAACAACATCCATCGGCTGCTCGAAATGGCCAAGGATCGCATCCAGGTGACTGTCCAGTTTGCAGAACTCGATGAAAATCGACACGAAATCGAAAGATTTAAGGAGTACTGGTCCCATTACCCAGTGCAGATTTATATCCGACCGAAAGTGACCTGGTTGAACAGCATCCCGGATGAAATTCAGACCCCCAAGGCGTTGCGCCATGCCTGTGCCTGGCTTTTCGACTCGATCAACATTCAGGAAAACGGCGATGTTCCGTTCTGCATTTGCGACTGGGAGGGCCGACATGTGCATGGCAATGTAAGTGATCGATCCATTTTCGACATATGGCAGCAGAATGTCTTCCCGTTCCTGATTGCCCATGCCAGGCATGACTGGGCTCAGGTTCCCGAATTTTGTCGCAACTGTCCTGACTGGCAGACCAAGCAACCCCGCAATCTGGAGGTGCTCAGCCGATTTGCCAATTCTACTCATATAATATAAAGTTAATCGTATGATTAAAAATATTCCGCAATGGGGCGGCGTTCCAGAAGGGACCGGACGCATTCTAGTCACTGGCGTAGGGGGGAATGTAGGCCAGGGGATACTCAAGGCGCTGAGCATGTCCCGCTTGGCCCGCTATGTGGTCGCAACGGATTGCAATCCGCAATCGATGGGGCTTTTCGTTGTTGATAAGGGATATGTGGTTCCCGCAGCCACGGACCCTCACTTTTCCAAGGTCTTTACAAGGATTCTGATCCAGGAGGGCATTGACCTCGTCTTTGTCGGGGCGGATGCCGAAACGCTGGCCATTGCCCAACTGCGCGACCAACTCGAACGGGATACGTCGGCCCGCATCCTGACCGCCGACAGGCAAGTGGTGGAACGGTGCCATGACAAATGGTTGACTTCCCGGTGGTTCGCGCAAACCGGCCTCCCACACCCGGCAACGCTCCTGGCCAATGATCAACCCGGAATCGAACGATTACTTGATCTCTATGGTTTTCCTGTTGTGGTCAAGCCACGTTTCGGGTACGCCAGCCGTGGCGTTCGGGTCGTACATCACCTTCGGGAGTTGGAGGTGGAAACAGGCAAACTGGGGGAACTGGGGATCATCCAATCCTATGTCGGATCAGATGAGCAGGAGTATACCGGATCGGTTTTCGCCCCGAAACCCGGCGAGGTCGCTGCATGGATCGTCATGCGTCGGGAGTTGTTGCAGGGAACCAGTTACCGCATTGAACCGGTCACCTCCCACCTTCTGACGACTGCGTTGCGGCAATGGGGGGAGGCCATGGGGGCTTTGGGAGCTGCCAATTTTCAATTCCGGATGACCGATTCTGGGCCGGTTTGTTTCGAGGTCAACGCGCGGTTTTCCGGTACTACCAGCGTGCGCGCCCTGTTCGGATTCAACGATGTGGAGATGGCGGTCCGCTGCTTCCTGCGGAACGAGCGTGTCGAACAGCCTGCGATTCGCATGGGGCGAGTATTGCGCTACTGGGAGGAGATCCTGATTGATCCGGTTGCGGATGCATCACCGTCCCAGTTGACGACGAGAGGCGACCCCCAGTGATGCAGCATGCTCCCAGGCCATCATTCCGGAGTCTGCTGCGGGCTGATCTGAAGCGGTATGCAGGGACGTTCAAACAGCGCAAAGAGCATGGTATGCCTTTGCGTATAATTATTGAGTCATTTTTTTTTAAATCTGGTTTTCAAGCAGTTTTTTTGTTTCGTATTGCATCCTGGTTCTATCAGCGCGGTTTCCATTATCTGGCGTGGATGGTCACCCGCACCAACCAGTTTCTTACCGCTGCGGAATTGGAATACAATGCCGTGATCGGGCCGGGTCTGATGATCGCCCATCCGGCGGGCCTTACAGTCGGTCGAGGCTGTGTTCTGGGGAGGAATGTGACCCTCTTTCAGAATGTGACCCTGGGAGCCACGGACTGGCGGGCTGATCGGATTCATGGCTTTCCGGTTCTGGGTGACAACGTGTTCGTTTTTGCTGGAGCAGCGCTCCTCGGCAGCATCCGGATAGGGAACGATGTCGTCGTTGGAGCCAATGCCGTGGTCATCCACGACCTGCCTGACGGCACCCTGGCGGTTGGCAACCCGGCACGCATCCTTCCGGATCGTGGAGCAGCAATTGTGGCTGCTTCCGGTCTGCCGGACACCCTCCACGACAATAACCATTCATAAAGGCTTGAGGGGACTTCAGATTCGTGTGCGGATTTTGCGGATACAGCGGCGCTTCGATTGAGGCGCGTCTGCAAAAAATGAATGACCGGATGATCCACCGTGGTCCCGATGGCGCAGGCTACTACCAGGATCCTGAAGGGATGATGAATCTGGGCCACCGGCGTCTGGCCATCATCGATCTGCACACTGGTACGCAACCCATGTGCAATGAGCAAGGCAATCTATGGCTGGTCTTCAATGGCGAAATCTACAACTATCAAGAACTCCGTAATGATCTGATCGCCTCAGGGCGTCACATGCTGGCCACGACTTCCGACTCCGAAGTGCTGTTGCATCTTTATGAAGATCTTGGGCACGAGATGCTGTGTCGCCTTAACGGCATGTTTGCCTTTGCCTTGTGGGATGAGAAGAACCACAGACTGTTTCTCGCTCGTGATCGCCTTGGAGTCAAGCCACTGTATTGGACTTGGCATCAGGGTCGTCTCATCTTCGCGTCAGAACTCAAGGCAATACTTTGCTGGCCGGAGATCCCCAAACGGATGAATCCGACCGCTTTCTCTCTGTATCTCTCATTGCGCTATATTCCAGACCCCGACACGATCTATCAGGGGATCCAGCGCCTGTTGCCCGGACATTATCTGACCTGGACGCCGGGCGAGGAACCAAAAATGGTGCGCTATTGGGATCTGGATTTCACGCCGCATAAAACAGAATTTCTCCCGGCAACATGGTGCGAATGTCGGTGC
>JAMOBH010000551.1:0-1636 GCA_039908085.1 Magnetococcus sp. YQC-5 | reverse complement strand
AAAAAAAAAGAGGGGGTCTGGGGGATTCATCCCCCAGGGTTTTGATTTTTTTTTCATTTATTTTCCAATACAAAAAGTTCCAAAAATCTGATCCAGCAATGCTTCATGGGTAATTTGTCCCACCATTTCGCCCAATGCTTCCAAGGCTGCGCGTAAGGGCAAAGTAGCGACTTCCAAAGGCTGATTATGTACAATCATTGACTCGCATTCCGCCAAAGATCTGACAGCTTGGGCCAATGCATTTTTCTGTCTGGCTGCCATGATCACTGCACCTTCACCATCGACAGGCATAGGCAAAAACAGCCCGGCTATGGCCGTCAGGAGAGCGTCCAGGCCTTCGCCGGTCAAGCAGGAGATCGTGACTGTCGGCAGTCCCTGCCAGCCTTGCAGGGCCGCATGTGAGCCGTCGAACAAATCCATTTTATTCCATACAGCGATGACCTGTTCTGGCGGCAGTAAGCGGAGCAAGTCCAAATCATCTTCTGTAGCTCCTTGTTGCGGATCCAGTACCAGCAAAACCCCATCGGCCTGGGTCAAACGCTCTTTGGTCAGTTTGATGCCTTCAAGTTCGATGACCTCGCTGGTGTCACGCAAGCCAGCCGTATCGATCAGGAGAACTGAGATGCCTTGAATTTCCATTCTACTATCGATGCAATCCCGTGTGGTTCCAGGCAACGGTGAGACTATCGCCCGTTGTCGTCCCAGAAGACGGTTGAACAAGCTCGATTTGCCCACGTTTGGACGGCCAGCAATCAGCAGTTGAAAGCCATCATGGAAATGAGTTCCCAGCGTGGAGGTTCTGAGAAGTTCTCCCAATTGTTCGGAAACTCCGCTCAATTCCATTAACAGGATGCGCGGGAGGAGGGGGTCTGTAACCTCGTCTGCAAAGTCCAGGGTGGCCTCCATTTGGGCCAGGATTTTCAATACTCTTTCCCGGATCTTGAATACGCGCTGGGAAAGTGAGCCTTCCATTTGACGCAATGCTTCTCTGGCTCCCCGCAATGAAGCGGCGTTGATCAATGAGATCAAGGCTTCAGCCTGGGTCAAATCCATTTTGCCGTTGAGACAGGCACGACGGGTGAATTCACCAGGTTTGGCAGGTCGGATGCCCAATTCTGTCAGATGTGTCAGCACATGTTGGATCACTACTGGTGAGCCATGACAGTGTAATTCGATCAGGTCTTCGCCTGTGTAGGAGTGGGGAGCAGGAAAAAAGACCAGCATGGCCTTATCCAAAGGTTTGTGGCCGTATTCATGGGTTTCCACAAGGTCCATGCGTTTGAGTATGCGTGGGGTGAAGTCGGAAAGCGATGCAGGGCGTCCATCAGGGCGACGGAGCAGGGGCAATAAACATTCTCGCAGGCCGGTTCCGCTCAAACGTATGATGGCCAGTGCAGAGGTGCCATGCGGTGTCGCCAGTCCGGCTATAGGTTCGCTTTCCAAGGATAGAGGGGATCGCATACCAGATCATTCCAAGCTAATTGATGGGATCCAGAAGGAAGCCAGAAGAATTTGAATATTGGTGAAATGGATTAATTGAAAGAAAATATTTGTGAAATTGATTTATAGTGGCTATCGCCCCAAACCCCACCAGGGGCGTTGCCCCTGGACCCCACCAGGGGCGTTGCCCCTGTGG
>JAMOBH010000246.1:0-8367 GCA_039908085.1 Magnetococcus sp. YQC-5 | reverse complement strand
GGGGGCGGTGTACCGCCCCCCAAAACCCCCACCCATTTTTTTATTTATTTTTTTTTAAAAAAATTAAAAAAAAAGAGGGGGTATGGGGGATTCATCCCCCAGGGTTTTGGTTTTGACTTTGACTTTTTGCCCGTAGGGCATCAAAAGATCTGACAAAAAAATCAGGGAGAATCGATTTTGTTACATAGCTACGAAGCCATTTACGACCATGGCCACTTGACCTGGATCAGTGATGTCCCTGATTTGGCACGGGCACGGGTGATTGTGACCTTGATGCATGAAGCCACTCCTGCCAAACTGCCTGAAGCTCATATTCAAACCCTTCCTCCCAATGGGGATCGCATGGCAGATCTGCTGACAGAAATGGCAGAAAAAGGAATCGGCGCATGTTTTGGTGATCCCTTGGAATGGCAGAACGCGGAACGCGCAGATCGTCCGCTCCCAGGAAGGGCAGCAGAATGATTTTACTTGATAGTAATATTATCATTTATTCCGTATTACCTGAACATGGCTTCCTGCGGGATCAGATGCGCGGACAATCATTAGCTGTAACCATGATCAGTCGTATAGAGGTTCTTGGTTTTCACCGTTTAACGGTTGAACATGCTCATAATCTTAAGATTATACTGGATTTTGCTGCAATGGTACCCATGTCGATTGCCATCATGAATGCGGCGATCCAATTGCGACAACAACGACGCATGAATCTGGGTGATGCCATTGTAGCCGCAACGGCTCTTGAACACGACATGGTACTTTGGACCCGTAACGTCAAGGATTTTTATTGGATTACCAATCTAATGGTTCACGACCCGTTTGGAGTGAGGTTGAATATCAATGACATTTAGACAGAAAAAATTGTTTATTAGACAGAAAAAAATCGTTGATTTACCAATAAAAAGTGACCAATTCTTCCTGCATCTGCATCATTTCATGGACATATAAATCGTGAAATGTACAACCAGGAGACCAACAATATTCCATTCAACCAAAAACTTCTATATAATTCTGGAGTAAATCCATCATGAAACACAATCTGGATACATTGTCTGTCACCACCTTGCGCATGCTCGCTGTGGACATGGTGGAGGCAGCGCAATCCGGACATCCAGGCATGCCCCTGGGGGCAGCCCCCATGGCCTATGTTTTGTGGAGTCGCATTATGCGACACAATCCGGCGGATCCCCACTGGCCGGATCGGGATCGTTTTATTCTCTCGGCGGGTCATGGTTCGGCGTTGTTGTACGCCTTGCTCCATGTGTCGGGGTATGATCTGCCTCTGGAAGAGTTGAAACAATTCCGCCAATGGGGCAGTCGCACCCCAGGTCATCCCGAACACGATTTAACCCCTGGCGTGGAAACCTCGACCGGGCCATTGGGACAAGGTCTGGCCATGGGGGTGGGCATGGCCTTGGCCGAACGACGATTGGCAGAGATTTTCAATCCCAAAGAGGGGTTGGCCGTGGTAAATCATCACGTTTATGTCCTGGCATCAGACGGGGATCTGATGGAGGGAGTCACCGCAGAAGCCGCTTCTTTGGCAGGTCACTGGCAGTTGGGCAAATTGATTGTCTTATATGATGACAACAAGATTTCCATTGAAGGCAGTACGGATCTGACGTTTACCGAAGACGTGGAGGCCCGTTTCCGGGCCTATGGCTGGCACACCCTGACTGTGCCAGATGGCGAAGATCTGAATGCCATCGAAAACGCCTTGCTGGCAGGACAAAAAGAGACACAACGGCCAACCCTGATCCGGGTACAGACGCAAATTGGTTATGGTTCGCCATTGGCCAACACTGCCGGAGTCCACGGTTCCCCCTTGGGAACAGAACGCATGGCCGCAACCCGTCAGTTTTTCCAATGGCCTGAAGAGACCTTCCATGTCCCTTCAGAGGTGAAGGAACGGTTTCAACAGATCGCCCGGAAGGGAGAACATCTTGCAACCGAGTGGGCAACGGCAGTGGCCTCTTTGGAGCAACCAGAAGCGTTTCGGGAGCGGTTGGCCGGAGTCCTGCCCGCAGCATGGGATCAACCCCTGATGCAATTGACCTTTCCAGGCAAGCCCATGGCTACGCGCTCCGTCTCTGGCATGGCCATCAATGCCCTGGCGGATGTGGTTCCTGCCTTGATCGGGGGATCGGCGGATTTGGCCCCTTCCAACAACACCCATATGAAAAATGGCGGAATCCGCAATCTTCATTTCGGGGTGCGGGAACACGCCATGGCCGCAGTGGTCAATGGCATGGCCTTGCATGGTGGCATGCTGCCCTATTGTGCCACATTTTTGGTGTTTTCCGATTATATGCGGGGTGCCATGCGTCTTTCCGCCCTCATGGGTTTGAAGGTGATTTATGTCCTGACCCATGACAGCGTGGCCGTGGGGGAAGATGGCCCTACCCATCAGCCCATTGAGCATTTGGCAGGGTTGCGGTCGCTGCCTGGTTTGACAGTGTTGCGACCAGCAGATGCCCATGAGACAATTGCAGCCTGGCAGTGGGCTGTGCAGGGAGCCGGTCCTGTTGCGTTGATTCTTTCACGGCAAAACCTGCCCCTGTTGCCCGCCAATCCCGATGGGGTGCGTCGCGGGGCCTATGTGGTGGATGCTTGTGAGGGAATGCCGGAAATGATTTTATTGGCCACTGGCAGTGAGGTCCATTTGGCTGTGGCCGTCAAGGAACAATTGGCTAAACAGGGTCATGATCGGGTCCGGGTGGTTTCCATGCCCTCCTGGGAGTTGTTCGAGCAACAATCTGTGGAGTATCGCGAGCAGATTTTGCCCAGTGGGGTTCGGCCTCGTTTGGCTATTGAGGCTGGTTCATCCATGGGGTGGCATCGTTGGGTTGGGGATGGAGGGGCGGTGGTGTGCTTGGATCGTTTCGGAGTTTCCGCTCCTGGAGAGCGGGTTTTGCGAGAACTGGGGTTCTCTGTGGAAACGATCACAGCCAAGGCGATGGGATTGTTGTGATGTGACGATGACCTGCGGGAAAATCAAAAGCAAAACCCTGGGGGATGAATCCCCCAGACCCCCTCTTTTTTTTTAATATTTTAAAAAATGGCCATCCACTTAAGCCGGGACAGTTTGTGAAAGCAAACTTTGAGAAGCATCATTCATTCCCCATCCAAATTTGGTGGAAGACAAACATCCTAAACCGCAACCATTTCGGGATGTGTAACTCAGGGGGATTATCCCCCTGGTGGGGTCCAGGGGCTTTGCCCCTGGTGGGGTTTGGGGCGAAGCCCCAAAACTAATCATCCCAAGATGGTCAGGGTTTAACATTCGATAAACTGATTGGATTCTGGTTTGCATTTTCTGCAAGGAGGATCCAATGAGTATTCGCTTGAGAGTATCAAAAATTCTTAATGCAATGAATGAAGGGTGCAAATCAATTACGACATCCCCATTACGTCAAGCCAGAACTTGTAGCCACAGGTCCCAATCAAGTTTGGACATGGGACATCACCAAATTGAAAGGTCATATCAAAGGAACTTTTTTTCGTCTGCATGTAATTATATACATATACAGCCGCTATATGACAGGTTGGATGGTTGCGGCTGTGGAATCTGGGGAGCTGGCCAAAAAGTTTATCGATGACTCTTGTGCGAAACAGGCTATTGGATCAGGAAAACTTACGGTCCATTCTGATCGCGTGGCCAGTATGAAATCTAAGCTGGTCGCTGACCTGTTGTCTGATCTTGGTGTAATCAAGAGCCATGGACGCCCCAAAGTTTCGGACGACAATCCTTTTTCTGAAGCCCAATTCAAAACACTCAAGTATCACCCTGTATTTCCTGAAAGGTTTAGCTCGATCGAGGATGCACAACAATTTTTCGTACATTTTTCAAATTGTATAACACCATTCATCTCAATTCAGGAATCGCCATGTTGACACCTGAGTCAGTTCATTATGGAGAAGCTACTAAAATCCTGGAGAAAAGGCAATGAAAGTTGAACTAAGCAGCTAAACAGCATCCAAACAGACTCAAAAACAAACCTCAAGCATGAGACGAGTTGCCTCTTGAGGTATGGATTCATCCACCCAAAATGACTAATCCGAAGGGAAAAGTTGATGCATCAGAGATTGCACTGCATGGACAAGAAAATGAACACAATGATTCGAAATCTCTTGACAATTCGTCCAGGATTGAAGAAATTTGTGTCACTGGATAAAATGGAAGTGTGCATACTTCTGGCGAGCAAACCACCAAGGGATAACCTGATTATGCTCATCGGGCCAATGGATTGATGCGAGGGGTGGAATTCCCCTCGGCCTTTCTCATGCATTGGACGGTAGACCCATCATGCCTAAAAAACGCAGCTCTCGGCTTGTGACGACGCCAGAAAAAAACTGAAAGTAGCTTAGTCACAAAGGTCATTTGTCGGATTCACGCTGAACCAGCACAGTTCCCTGCAGAAATGCATGAAACCTTTCATGGGCTAAAACAGCCCTTCTTTTGTATTGGAGAATAATATGGTTGAGCAAATTCCCTTTAAAACCGATGATTTCGCAATAAATCCTGAGCCGCGCCTTCCATGCGTACTACTTTTAGACGTTTCAGGCTCAATGAATGGCCGTCCATTGAATGAGCTTAACGATGGCTTGGTAATTTTCCGCGATGAATTGATGGCGGATTCACTGGCGATGAAACGTGTTGAGGTTGGTATCGTTACTTTTGGGCCTGTTAATGTTGAGACACCGTTTACTATCGCCACTTCGTTTTATCCGCCGACGTTGCAGTCGCAAGGGGATACACCAATGGGGGCAGCTATAATGCAGGCTCTAAACATGGTTGAGGACCGTAAACGCGACTATCGCGCAAACGGTATCTCATACTACCGTCCGTGGGTATTTCTTATTACAGACGGTGCGCCTACTGATTCATGGCATAATGCTGCTGCGTCAATTCGCGAGGGGGAAGCATCCAAAAATTTTGCGTTTTTCGCAATTGGCGTGAAAGGTGCTGATATGGAGACTCTCCGAAAAATTAGCGTTCGCGAACCTCTGTTATTGGACGGTCTGAAATTTCGAGAATTGTTTAGCTGGCTGTCAACTTCCATGCGTTCTGTATCCCGTTCAACTCCTAATACGGAGGTTTCGCTCGCACCTCCGAAAGGTTGGGCCTCGGTGTGATGTGGCGACTTGTTTACGCTTCAGATATTGGGACCTCTCACGCTCATTCTGATGTTCAATGCCAGGACAGATGTTGGGCACAAGTACTAAGTTTGTTAAACAGAAAACCGCTTCTTTCAATTTTTGTATCGGACGGAGCTGGTAGTGCTGCAAGAGGAGAAAACGGAGCAGAATTAGCAATTAAAACTGCGGCTGATTTTGTGACCAAAAAGGCCATGGAAGGTGAATTCGGACTCAGTGATATACTAGCAACTGAGATTGTTATTACGCTTAGAGAACGTATATATGCGGTCGCAGAATCACAGAATCTGAGTGCACGCGACTTTGCATGTACATTTTTAGGAATACTATCCACAGACAATGGTACGCTGGTTCTACAAATTGGTGATGGAGGTGTCGTAGTGGACACCGGTTCCGGGCTCGAAGTTGCGATTGAACCCATGTCAGGCGAATATGCCAATATGACCCGCTTCGTAACCGACGATGATGCAGTTAGCATTCTCGCAACCAAGACCTACCCAGACCGAGCACTCAAGGCCGCTGTTTTTACTGATGGCATTCAACGACTTGCATTAAACTTGGCCACAAATACACCGCATTTACCTTTTTTTGCACCATTTTTTAATGGTATAGACAAAGCATCTGATGAACAGATGGGCCAATTAAACAGCTTGCTCAACAAATTTCTGGGTAGTCCACCAGTAAATGATCGCACTGATGACGATAAAACGCTTGCTTTAGCACTCTGGATGCCTTGATACCGAAGATGGCTGGAACTCTATATACGTCCAAAGGAATTCCCATTAACGTTGGCCGAGAGATTGGCAAAGGTGGGGAAGGTTCTGTTTATGAAGTACCTACTCTTGCAAACCAAGTTGCCAAACTATACCACAAGGAACCCAATTTCAAAAAGCAAGCTAAATTGAAATTTATGGCATCATCAGTTGATACCCAGTTGCTTAATTATGTTACTTGGCCTCAGGATACCTTGCATTCAAGCATTGGAGGCTCTGTTATTGGATTCCTTATGCCGAAGGTATCCGCAAAATCTCCAATTCATATGGTATATAGCCCAGCTCACCGCCGTCAGAATTACCCGAAGGCTGCATGGGACTTCTTACTCTTTGTCGCTCGCAATGTAGCAGCTACATTCGAGATAATCCATACGCACGGTCATGTCATTGGAGATGCTAATCAAAGTAATTTTATGGTCGGAACAGATTCTAAAGTTGTTTTAATCGACAGTGATTCAATACAGATAAACGCCAGAGGAACGCTACATTATTGCGAGGTTGGAGTTCCTCATTTTACACCTCCAGAGCTTCAATCGTTATCATCATTTGACAATATTACCAGAACAATAAATCATGATAATTTTGGTTTAGCACTTTTAATCTTTCACGTGCTATTTGGAGGACGACATCCCTATTCAGGAGTCCCATTGCAAAACGGTATTGGTGATGCTCTTGAGGATAATATTAAAAATTTTAGATATGCATACGCGAGAGATAATCATAGCCGTGGCTTTAACCCTCCACCTCGCTCCATTCCTGTTTCGATGCTCCCAGAAACAATTGAAGCAATGTTCTATTTAGCATTTACTGAAAATGGAACCTTGGGTGCTCGTCCTACAGCCCGACAATGGGTAGAATCGCTTGATGGTTTACGTAGCCACCTGAAGTACTGTTCTGCGTCCAAAATGCATATCCACCTTGACCATTCAAATTTATGTCATTGGTGTACTTTGGAACAGCAGGGGGTGGTGTATTTTCTGAATCCTTTGTGCTCGACTACTTTCACGTCAACAAATTTCAATTTGATACAGGTATGGGGATTGATTCAGGCTTTTCCTGCACCTCCCGCAATTAAACTTCCGACACCCACTAACTACAGTGTGACGGCTCGGCCCCTTCCTCCTAATATGCCAGATAACGGGACGATTATATTGTTTCGTTTTGTTTCAATTGTAGTTGCAATAATTGTTGATTCTTCTTTTCCAAAAGCAGATTTTATTGCACTCCTCATTGGCGGGTTTGGCTGGTTCATGGCCAGTCGCATTGTCTCCAAGGAACGCGAATCTGAACGTTTATTACGAAGGAATAAACTACATGCTGCACAGCAAAATTATGATCACCTCGTGGAACAGGCTAAAAAGGAGGATAGACATGAGGGGTTTATTGCACTTCGTGGGGAACTTGGCAAATATAAAAATGAACTTGAACAACTTCATCGGTTAGAAAATGAAGAACTCGATAAATTGCTTAAAATTGCACATGCACGTCAAAAGCAAAAATTTCTTGATAA
Organism: Magnetococcus sp. YQC-5; assembly: GCA_039908085.1. Lineage (GTDB taxonomy): Bacteria > Pseudomonadota > Magnetococcia > Magnetococcales > Magnetaquicoccaceae > Magnetaquiglobus. Next base: position 930 of record JAMOBH010000246.1, on the reverse strand, counting down.
TTTCTTCATAGACGATGCAACCATTCCTGGTGTAGGGCCTGCACGAAAAAGTGCTCTTCGCTCTTTTGGTATTGAGACTGCGACTGACATTTCAAAAGACCGTGTTATGCAGGTACACGGATTTGGTGAGAGCTTAACTAGGGCGATGTTGGATTGGCAAGCAAGCTGCCTTCGTCGTTTTCATTTTAATCCGTCTGCCGATGTTTCTCAAAGTGATAAGAATACCATTCAAGCAAAATTCGCTGCAAGACGAGTTTTTTTAGAAAATGAGCTTCTATCAGGTCCTGATAAATTGAAACAGTATTGCATGAACGCATCTATAAAATTAAATGCTATAACACAACAAATTGAAATGGTAGCCAAAAATTTGGCACAAGCCCAAGCAGATTTAAATGTATTAAAATAGAAACAATACAAGTGAGATATACATTATAAATTACTTGTTTATATTCATTATTGTCATCCGAAGCCACTATAGGAACAGTGTAACCCAATGGCACTTAGATAGGAAAAATCGTTTATTTACAAAAAGGAGTGACAAAGCCGTCCTGCAGACGTATGATTTCATGGTTACGTAAATTACAACTCCTTCTGCAGTAGACCGACGATGTTCAGCACTACCAAAAAAAAAGCGATTGATCAAATTGAAAGACTGAAAATGCAATTTTCTCAGATGGATGGCCTGCCGTTTGGAGACATTTTAAGAAATGGCGTAGTCCATGGCGAGAATTTTCTTTCATGTTTCATTTACTACAACAGGCAGTTTTGCCAATATTTACTTTCATTGAGGTTATGGCAACTTGCCCTAAGATTTTGGCGCAACTTGCAGACTCATCAAGAAAGCGCAGACGGCAAATGGCTGGATTTAAGGATGGATGTTAGCGCATATGGGGCGAAGCCCTTGGTGGGGTCCAGGGGCGAAGCCCTTGG
>JAMOBH010000245.1:0-8368 GCA_039908085.1 Magnetococcus sp. YQC-5 | reverse complement strand
GCGAAGCCCTTGGTGGGGTCCAGGGGCGAAGCCCTTGGTGGGGTCCAGGGGCGAAGCCCTTGGTGGGGTCCAGGGGCGAAGCCCTTGGTGGGGTCCAGGGGCGAGAGCCACTGGTGGGGTTTGGGCGAGAGCCACTAAACTAACCATCCCAAGAGGGTCAGGGTTTGATTTGAAAAATGGAATGAAGCGTGCTGGATGTTGTTGGGGACGGTTCATCGCCTCCCAAGGTCTTTTTTGGCTTGTTCCTCCAATTTTTCCAGCCAAGTCTCCATGGCCTGTTTTTGGCGTTCATTGACGGTTTCATGGAGCATAAGACCACCGATCACGGCCTTGGCACCCTCCAGCTCGTGTTGTTCGGTGAGGATTCTGGCCCGCAATCCCCGGATCCAGAAAGGCAGGTTTTGGGTGCGGATGTTTTTTTCCAGGTCGTCCAGGAACAAACGCGCCCGTTGGTGATCTCCAAGGCGGTGACGGGCCTGGAGTGCGGCAAAGGCCAGCCATGACCAACGGTGGGTGGGATCCGCAAGAAAGGCGCGATGAATGAAATCGATCATCAAACGTTGTTTGTCCGGGTCCGGGACAAATCCATAGACCCGCAACGCTGCCAACAGGGGATACTCGGATTGCGGATCCAGGGCCAGAATGCGTTCCAGCCAAGTACTCAAATGGTGGAAATTGATTTTTTGAAACGGCACCACGACCCCGGCTTGATCATCGAAACTTTGCAACCAGAGCATCCAGAACGAGGCCATGGTGATCGGATCTCCCAGCGTGGTGAGGCGTAGCCATTCCAGAGAGGGTGGGGCATCGAGATCTTGCATGTGGGCTTTGGGAACAGGAGCCAGGAGTTTCCATGTGGTTTGCAAAACCAGGGCGATCAGAACCAGGGCGATCAACCATCGGGGGGTGGGTTGAGATCGGGTTGAGTGTCTCATGCTATTAATTTTGACTTTAATTACCCACCATAGATCCTGTTTAGCTCTGTTTTTTGAAAGTGCCTTTTCCTTCCATCCACGGCAGACCAATTTTGTAATCCATATTAGCCTTATCCAAGAGATTACGGTCCACCAAACGACCAAAATACAAAATATCCCGGTCGGTTTGTTCAGAGATGGTACAGGTATGATCGAATCCCGCGCCATGAGCGATATGCACTTCCCAGCCAGCTTTGTTGGCCCTGGCGCAGTATTCCACCTCATCAGCCAACGGGGAAAAAGCGACATCAAACCCGCCGATTTGTTCATGAGTCTGGCGACGCACGCCAAAGCAGAAGCCATACACGGCTTGACAAGGGCCGGAAGTGACCACTTTGATGCCATCACGTATCCCACCCACCCCGACAATCCCGACCTTGGGGTTGGCAAACGTCTCCAGCATGGCAGCGACCGCGCCTTTCTGGAGGATGCAATCACCATTCATCACAAATACGATGGATCCTTCTGCCAAATGATAGCCCACGTTCCAGGCCCGCACCACCCCGGAGTTCTGGGAGATGCGACACCATCGGGTAACGCTCGGTATACTTTCTATCACTTCCAATAACTTGATGGTATGCTGGGGATCCTCTTCAAATTGATTCAGGATCACAAGCAACTCCCCATCCTCTCCCAGTTGTTCGCCCACGGAGTTCAAGGCCTTGCGTAACAAGGAAGTTTTTTCGCCCCAGGCAGTGACGATAAATGAGAAACGGGCCGGGGAACGTGGCGGGGCCTTGTTTGGTAGTTGTTTGTTCTTTTTTAAAAAAAACACGCCAATCTCCTGATGGGCAAAAAAATCAAAGGCAAAACCCTGGGGGATGAATCCCCCAGACCCCCTCTTTTTTTTAATAGTTAAATCAAGGGTCAAGTCAGCAATTCACGATAAGGTTTCCAGGCAATCCCATAAAGATTGCGATGATAATACTCACGATCACCAAAAAAAAGACGACGTTTTCGACTCAAGGCATTTTTATAAAAATTATCAGTTTTTCCGACCAATGCAATCAGAGAAGCCTGACGCAACATTTTTTCCACTGCATCCAAAGTCAACAGATTGCAGTGGGGTTGATGCAAGATACGCTCCTCATGGGTTTTGCCGGTTTTGAGTCTGGAACAGGGATTCATGACATATTTATGATACCACTCCACCCACCACTTGAATTTCCGCTCCCCATGAATCAAAGAAAGCACAGCCAACGGAATCAGACTCAAGACCGTTTTCCACCCTCTTGAATGAAAAAGATAATCATATTTTGTCGGATGGGTATGATAAACCAAAAAACCACCAGGCCGCAACCATACGGCACAATTCTGGATGGTTTGTGCCAGGACATCCTGATGCAAATGCTCAAAAATGTCTTCGGCCATAATGACATCAAAGGATTCTGGCGGGAACAGTCCTTGCACGGAAATGTCACCATGGACGAATTTGGGCGGTACAACAGGCTGCTGTTTGTCTGCCAAAAGTTGCGCCACTTTCAGTGCGTCCTGACTTAAATCCACACCTGTGGCCGAATAACCTCTGCTACCCAACTCAATGGCAAAAGTGCCAATCTGGCACCCCAGATCCAAATATTCGGCATTCTTTGGCCGATCCAGACGTTCCACCAACTCATCCAGAAAAAACTGAATCCGATCATGCCAGTGACACAGATCTCCGACACGAATCCTGCGCAATAAAAATTTACTCATTTGAACTTGCGCCAGATCTGCTGAATAGAGGGCGTCAAAATTATAATTTTCAGGTTTTACCAGTTGGCCATCCATCACAACAAAGAGTTCCTTTTAAACCATCCATAATTAAAAATTCAAAGACCAACCAATCAAAGCCGGTCGATTGCATTGGCCTTGGGCAACCCATGAAAAACAGAAACAGCCTGAGCCATCTTGTCAAAAGAGTGATGATTCAACAACCATTGACGACCTTGCAATCCCATGACAGAGGCCTTGACAGGATTTTCCACCAGACTCATGACCGCCTCATCCAATTGGGATAAAGAATCCAGAACTACCCCATGATCCGCCTGCAACCAAGGCACCACATGCTTGAGAGCCACCACTGGCACACCACAGGCCAAGGACTCTTGCACCGCCCGTGCCGCCCCTTCCCCAGATGAAGGGTGAACCATCACATGTGCCTGATTATAAACCCATGGCATCTTGTCATGCGCAAACAAATCTGAAACCCAGCGTCCATCAGGGGATGTTTTTGGACTCAAAACCCATCCCATGCGTCGAATCTGCCGGGAATAAAGCAGATCCTGCCATTTCCGGTAAGGAGGCCCCTTGAGCAAACCACCTGCGTGAATCCAACTCAAGTTACGCTTGACAACAACATCACGCAAAAAACCATATTGCTTGTCCGCAGTCAGACGTCCTGCACTGACAATATGAAACCGTTTCGGCACCTCCCGCAAGGGACAAAACGCCACAGTATCCGAACCCAATGGCGTAAGCAACAGCCTTTGTCGCGGCAAGACCCGCAAGGCTTGCTGCATGGCCCATTCCGTAGGCAGAACATAATAATCACAAAACCGCACCTCAGGAGAATTCAAAGTGCCATCTGTTACCGTGCAGCGTTCCCAAAGAAATGAAAGCACCGACTGGTTCTGTTGCAAAATGCGGCCAGCCATGGCCGTACCCGCACCAATAATGTGGATCACATCCGGCTTGAATCCATCGACCCACTGTTCCATGCCCGTGCTGACATACCACAGACGCCCTTCCCGTTGTCGTTCCTTGGGGTTGTCCACTGGAAAAAACAGGGACAAATAGCCATCCCGCTCAATGGATACCATCTCTTTTTGTTTGGTTTGCGAAAGAAAAACCACTTCATCCTTAGCGGCAAAATGACGACGCAGCTTGGCAAACCAATCATCGTAACACAAATAGCCCAGTTCACTCTTGCCATGTTCAAAAGGTGGAGTGAACTGAGTAAACAAAATACGCATGCGTGACCTGATAGGTTAATGCGACTTTAAGTGGCAGGCACAATACAGCATGCCAATTGCTTTTGCACCTGTTCGAACACGGTATCCACAGAAATATCCAACAGGCATTCGCTGATTTTACTGCCACCACAACCATCAATCTGACAAGGACGACAGGGGAAGCGGTCACTGACCACCAACCGATGCAAATCTCCACGCGGTCCCCAGTCCCATTCGCTACTGGGACCAAACAAAACCACAGAGGGGGTTTTCACCGCCACAGCCATATGCATGGGGGCTGAATCCACCCCGACAAACAGATGCGCACGACGAATCAATGCAATCAACTCCCGCAAGGTCAACTGGCCCGCAAGATCCAGAACAGGTGCCTTCAAGCAGGTTTTGAGCTGCACCACATAATTGTTTTCCCGTGGGTCAGGAGCTGCGGTAAGAATCATCCGCACCCCCAGTTCCGCATGCATGCGATTCATGAGTTGCGCCATGGCATCCGCAGGCCAGCACTTGAACATCCAACGTGATGTTGGATGAATGACAACAAAAGGTATCGTTTCAAGTCCTGCCTCTGCCAGTACAGCCTCCATCCGGGCACGGGCAGCATCGCCTTCAAACAATACACTCTGACGCTGGGCCTCTGTGGGAAAAAGACCGAGATGGCGCAGACAATCCAAATGCCGTTCCAGATAATGACGTTTGCCGCCTGGATGACGTACCCAGTGGGTCAATGGGTCCAGGAGACCAAACCCATATTTTTCACGTCTCCCAATGCCCACACGAATACCAGCTCCCGACAGCAAACAGAGCATGCGACCTTTGGTCGAGACCGTCAATGTCATGGCCATGTCGTAACCCACCTCACGCACAGCTTGCACGATCCCCCGACGGTGGTTCAGCTTGCCCAACAGAGAAGTGTTACGACCAGCATGATCAAAAACATGAATATGGGTGATATTCGGATTGTCGAGCAAAACATCTTCGGTTCCCTTGTTGACCACAGCATCCACGCGCATGTCAGGAAAACGCCCTTTCAATGTGGCAAAGACCGGGGTTGCCAAAATGACATCACCAATATTCTGTAACAGAATAATAACAACTTTTTGCACACGTTGCCAATCAGGATAATTGGCATAGGAGTTCAAAACCATCGACTCAATCGAGATCATGACGACAAGGCATCCAGAATGGTTTGGCAACGGTGGCGGTAGGTATGATGATTTAAAATATGCTGCTGACCAACACGTGCAATTCTTATGGCCTCCTCTGGGTGACGCGCATAATGCACTGCCTTTTCCACAGCTTCGGCTTCGGTACGAAATCCCACAAAATGAACCCCTTCCTCGAACAAGGTTTCATAGCCAAGCCCTTCATAGGTATTGGTTAGCAACATGGCCTGGCCATTGGCCATGGTTTCAAAGACCCGCATATTGATATCCTTACCTTTTTTTCCGTCAAAGCCCGCCCCGACATTGAATCCAATCGTGCCACGGGCCAATTCACGGGTCGCATCCGTGCCAAACTTCTTGCGATAAACAAAATGGACGCTCAAACCGGCCCGCTTGAACAGGGTTTCAAATCGATATCGGTGGGGATAGGGAGCCGCGCACATGCCAATATCAAAGGCATTGGGGGTCAGCCATCGTCGCCAACGTGATTCATTGGCTGCCATTTGCGGACGAAATGCATGCATTTCGGCATCCGCCGCCACAGGCAACCATCGCCCTTTGTCGCCAAATTCACCAACCACATGCTTCTGCGCCACCCAAATGAGATCAAAATCGCATTGATTAATATATGTTTTATGAATCTGTAATTTATGGGCAGAATCAATGCTCAGGTAGCCAACCATACCAGCATAGGTTTCATGACCTGGCACTATGACCGGCAAGCCAGAATCCACTATCAATAACAAATCGGCTTGGGGGAACTTGGATGGGAAAACAGGTTTGTGAGGATCAAACTGAATATCGATCAAATCCACGCCCAATTCATGAAAGCCTTTGGCAAAATAAACTCCTGTATTGTACAAATCATGTGACCTTAATAATAATATTTTTTTGTTCATGCTGCGACTCCATATGCCAAACCTTTCATTTTATCAAGAACCAGGTTGACAAACAAAATCAAAACCCTGGGGGATGAATCCCCCAGACCCCCTCTTTTTTTTTAATAATAAAAAATAAAAAAAAGGGTGGGGGGTGTTGGGGGGCGGTTCACCGCCCCCCAAGGTCTTGTTTGTTTTTCCGAAATGTTCAAGATATTTATTGTTTAGAAACATCCAATTCACGCCGAGAAAAAATACTGGAAATATTTTTAGCCTCCATCTGATTCACCAGTTTGGCCGCCTTGCTTCTGAACAACGCCAATGACGTGGCCTTGCTTTCGGTACTTTCGTGACCCAGATGATATTGTCTGGCCAGATAACGCACGGATTTCATGGATCGCCCTGACAACTCCAAACGCAAGGAGATATCGGTATCCTCCCCTCCGCCCCGGCTTTCATACTCCTCGTCAAAACCATTGACCGCCAGGATATCCTCTTTATGAATAGAAAAATTGCATCCCAACAAATGAAAAGGATGTTTTGGCCGCAATCGATGCAAAATCGACACGACCTCTTCCAAATATTTCATCCGCCCAAACATGGAATGATAGAGTGCCCAAAAAGAGAGACGATCAAACATCCCACGACGCACCATTTCCGATGTGACCGTTGCGGCCAACACTTTGCTGATCATCACCCGACGCGCGCCAAGATAACGTCCTTTTTCCCTGTGTCGCCAATGTTGTTCCAAAAAGTCCTGTGCCTGAATACAGTCCGCATCCAGAAAAACCAGATACTCACCACGGGCCTCCAGAATGGCACGATTCAAAAGCCGACACTTGCGAAAACCTTGATCCTCCTGCCACAAATGATGCATCACAAACGGGAGCTTCTGACCTTCTGTCTTGATCCAGGCCCCCACCTGGGGACCAGAACCATCATCGGCAATGATGACTTCAAAGTCAGTGAACGATTGCCGTTCCATTGATGTCAGGCAGATCTTGAGCGCATCAAGATGATTATAGGTGGCGATCAAAACGCTGATGGCTGGTGATTGGCTAGACATGGCTTATCATGATCATTTAAAATCAATTCCAAATAGCGACCCATGACCTGATCTGGATGACAGTGCATGGCCACTTGACGACGCTGATGCTGCCAATCAACCAGCTTGCCCGTTTCATGGGCCTTCTGCTCCCTTTCAAGTGTGGCCATAATCACCTCTGCCAACTTTTCTGGCCCTGTTTCTGGAGCCACAATGCTGCCCATGTGTTCCCCAACCACATGCTCCGCCGCGCCAACTCCAGCCCCAAGTATCACCGGAAGCCCAAACCAGAACGCCTCCATGGCCACGGCACCAAACGTTTCCAACAGCGAAAGCAAAAGGAGAACATCCGCTGCGGCATAATACCCCCCCACATCCTCGACACCGCCAACAAACACAACCCGCTGCTGCAAGTTCAATTGATTGGCCAAGGCTTGACCTCGACGGATCCCTCTTTTGTCAGCTCCAACCACGATCAAACGGATCTGACCCGCTGTCTCTGACAGAAATGGCAAGGCGCGAATCATACGCTCCACCCCTTTGATGCGAAAACCAGAACCCACATGCAACAACAGCCGATCCCGCTCACCCAACCCCAAGGATGCACGCTGTGTACGCCGAAATTCCGGGCTGCATTGCCCTTGAAAACGACTGAAATCCACTACAGGGGGAATGACTTGAAACCTCTGTGGCGCAACCGGATAATGGCTGCGGATCTGCTCAATCCCCTGACGCGACAATACAACGATGGTGCCTTTCTGATGTTCCATGCGCTGAAAAATGGCCTTTTCAATCCGGTTGATGATCGGGTGCAACGGATTGATGGCTATGGAAAAACGATCTTTGAATCCCTGGTGTTGCCTCCGCAAGTGCAGCCAGGCGCGATGACACGCACTGTTCGCCCAGTAAATATCCATCCCCAATGAACGATCAAAGGCAATGATACGGTCAAAACGATGAGCAATTCGAGGCACTATCCAACGTGTTGATAAGGCATACGAGGCCACCTTCAGCCAGGATGCACCCCTCAATAAAGGAATTTTATAAAAATGAAATCCAGAATGCTCGTCACCACTCCAACGACTGCTGATAATGGTCAGTTCGTGACCTTTCCCCAGCAGGGTCTCAGCCAACACTCTGGCCTGCCGTTCATATCCGCCAAATGGTTTATATTGCATCAAAACCAACGCGATGCGCATTCCAACCCCCAAGAACTCCCTTGTGTCCCATTCTCGCTGCCTCTTGTGCAAGAGGTTCGAATATCGTTTTTCCATAGCCATCAATCCGTTGCACCCGATCATCAACCGGATTGAAAAGGCCATTTTTCAGCGCATGGAACATCAGAAAGGCACCATCG
>JAMOBH010000244.1:0-8372 GCA_039908085.1 Magnetococcus sp. YQC-5 | reverse complement strand
TGGTGTGACATTGTCTTTCCTATTGGTTTTTTTGAATTAATGATCAATGAAACTTAAAAATTACTTAATTACATGCTATACTATCTCGTTAATTGGGTCAAGCTATAACTTCCGTAAAAATTTACCCTTGCAAGGGTGTTGAGGGGCGGTTCATCGCATCTCAAGATATTGATTTTTTTTGAAAATATTAAAAACCTACCCTTGTAAGGGATAATCCCCCTGGACCCCTGATAGTTGGGGGATTCATCCCCCAGGGTTTTGCCTTTGACTTTTCCTTTCGTGTTTTGCCTTTGACTTTTCCTTTCGTGTTTTGCCTTTGACTTTTCCTTTCGTGTTTTGTCGTGGTTCAAAAAGTGTCAATCATGATTGCGTACAGATAAACAGTGCGTGCGAATGAACTCGGCCACGCTCTCCGGGTGGTTCAGGGGGAGTTTGGGCAGGTCAGTGACCAGTTCCGGGTCGTCCGTGGCCACAGCCAGCACGTGTTCCAACCGTAGATGCAGGTCGTGTTCAACGGCATTGCGGCGGTGGACGACGATTTTGGGATGATGTTCTTCTTTATACCCTTCCACAAGTATGATGTCGTGGTCCACAAGGCGTTGCACCTGTTCCTCCAAAGTGGGTTCTGGACGGTTGTGCAACTCTTGGATCATGAACCATCGTTGGTTGCAGGCGAACAGAACAGTTTCAGCCCCAGCCTGTCGAAAACGATAAGTGTCTTTACCTGGGATGTCCGGGTCGGTCGGGTGATGACCATGTTTGATGGCACCCACAACCAAACCAGTTCGGACCAAGCATGATATGACTTGTTCCATGAGTGTAGTTTTTCCTGATCCGCTTGGTGCGACGAATCCGATGACCGGAGGCCTTTTCATGGGGATGTCATCCTCCACTGACCGGGGGGAAAATGGCGATTTCATCCGTATCGGCTACGGTATCTTGCAGGCGGGCATAGGTTTGATTGACCGCCACACGCAAATTGGGGTGGCTCAAGGCGTCGGCATGGGCGTTTCCCCTGGCACGCAGAAAGTCAAGGAGATCACGAACTGTCGTGACGGTGGGTGGCAAGGCGAGTTGTTCGGCAGGGGTGCCGATTTTCTCTCGCACCCAGGAAAAATAAAGCAAGTGAGCCATTGTGAATCGATACTCCATCTCAAGGGGGACGAGAGTGTTCCAGTTTTTTTGGCAAAAAAAATTTTGAAAAACGGACAGGGATCAGGAACTCTGACCTTGTGCCCATGCAACCAATTATTTACTGATAGCATCGATAGCCTTCACCACCGTGCCATTATTCTGCCCGAATGGCAGCACCACCCCGGTATCAATGGTGGAGGCACCATTCAATTTTCGTAGAATCAACACTCCATCAGTTGCGTCCACCGTTCCACTTTGATCCACATCCAGCTTGGAGCCAATGGCGTGGATGGTATTCAAAACCGTGCTGTTATTCTGGCCGAATGGCAAAATCACCCCGGTATCAATGGTGGATGCGCCGTTTAATTTCCGCAGGAGCAGCACTCCATCCGTGGCATCCACTGAACCGCTCTGGTCCACATCAAGTATCGGGGAGGTTTGGCCAGCTTGCAAAACGGTCGTTGTGGTTGTAACTGAAGTCGTCGTCACGGGTATGGATGTGGTTGTCGTAACCGAGGTCGTTGTACCCGGCACCGAAGAAGTGGTGCTTGTCTCTGCCTGCATGGTGATGTTGATTCGAATCGATTTTCCTCCTTTGATATCCAGGAATGACATGTTGCTCTGCTGGGTGGCACTCTGACCACCAGAGACTGATACCGTTCCAGGATTGGTCAACAGGATAAAACTGCCGTCCGAACTGGTTTGAACCACGGTATCATTCACCTTCACGGTGGCATGGGCAGCGGGAGAAGAATCACTTTTCAAGAGGATCCCAAACACAATACCTGGTATACCGTTGGTATTGTCTGTTTTGAAACTCCAGGTTTCCTTGCTGTCGGTTATGGAACCATAGGCGTCCACTGCCTGAATTTTCCAGTAATAGGTTGTCAGATCGTTCAATTGGGCTGTTTCATCCACAAAGGTAGTCGTATTCCAGATCTCCTCCTTGCGGTATACCACATCCTTGAAAGCGTTGTCTTTGGCAATGATCAGGTTGTAGGTGAGACCATCCGCATCCATACTGGGATTCCAGTTAAAGAGTGCCACGGTTTTGGCTTTGGCCTCGTTGGCTGGAGCAAGCAAAGAAAAGGCATCAGGCCCGGCATTGACCGCTTTTTGCTTGTAAACCAATGAACGCATCATGGGAGAGATGTCGCCGCTCACCTTGTCCCGCATGAAATAATATATTTCATATAATCCTGGATCTTGGAATTTGTATTTTCCGGCCAAATCGATAGCCCAGCGTCCATTCACCGGAGGATTCAACAAGAAGCGATCCAGATTGATTTCCAATTGCTCTTTGCTGCCACCAGCCACCAGAGTCATGGATGGGGGACGAATTTCAATCCACGCGCTTTGAACTTGACTGTCGTCGTTGGCTTTGGCCCACAGAGTCGCCGAATCCATGGTTGCGGCCAGATACAAGGTCTCTGTGACCGCTGTTACTTCCGCCGGATTCTGTAACGAGTTCGTGGTATAAGAAACCCCGGTCCCCAAAAACATCCCCCGCGCCACAGCACCATCACCAGATGTATCGGTGGTCAATTGGTTGCTGCCTTTTTTGTCGCCGTTGTCATCCAGCAAGGGATGCTGCATGGCATGATCGAAAAAGGGCGGCTTGGTACTGTTGGCAGAACCACCACCACTCCTGGTATAGACTCCAGTCTGGGTCACACTCTCCTGAAATGCCTTGGCGAAGGTGTTGCCTCGTCCCAACTGTTTGAACAGAACTTCCAGGAAAAATTCACCAGCACGCACGCCATCATCTTCTTTTGGCCCTTTATAGGACTCCTCGTTGGCAGATGCACTGGAAATCACCACCCGATTGGGCGCGGAAAGTTCAGACACAAAACTTCCAGAAAAACAGGCTCCCAAGACAACAATCCGTTTTTCATTGTTTGCTGCGACCAGTCTGGATTCCAGCGAGGTCAGCCAGGCATTTAATTCGGTTGATGCAATGGTTTCCGCATCCCCGTTCAAATAGAATTTTCCGGTCGAGCCATGATCCACCAGAATGATATACACAGGAGCCGGGGCACCGTTCATCAAGGAGGCCAATTGGAACGTTGGATGGGCACCAGAGATGACTTGTTCCACTTCTGTCTTGGTCGGCCTGGCATCCACGCCGGGTTGGGTTGGGTCATGGTTGAAGTAGAAAATTTTGTCCTTTTCAAATCCCCGCGCCAACAAGTGCTGGTAAATACGATTGGCCGTTTTGTTGTGCGCTGCCAAGCCCTCTTCGTTGGAAATTTTTCCCTCCACAATCACCGCATATCCGGCACTTTGCCCAACCAGGAGCGTGCTGCTGATTTTGGTGGCATCCAACAATGGGGTTCCGACGAAAGCAGTCTCAATCGTATAGCGTCCTTTTTGATTAAAACCGCCTACATCCCGGAAGAGAAAATGGCCATCCTGGTCCGTCGTGGTGGTGGTTGCCGTGGTGACGGTCACACCGTTTGGATCCATCACTTTCATGGTGATTTCCCGGCCTGCCAAACTCATGGCGGTCACGGGCAAACGGGTCAGTTGACCGGTGACATCCAAAGTCTTGCCCTGAAGTACGGCCTGACTGGAAAGCTCCTGTTTCATCTGGGTGAAGGCTTTGCCACCATCCAGGGAGTAGGCAAACAGAATGGCCTTGTCTGTGACGTTGCCTGCCCGGTCTGTCGCACGCACGGTCAAAGAGTAGGTGGAACCGATTTTCCAGATATTGGGCGGGTAAAAGATCCAACTGGAAAAATCTTTGTTTTTCGAAGTGTCGGTCACGGCCACCCAAGGCAATTGATCCTGGGCATACAAAAAGGGTGGAGACAACACCACGCTGCCATCCGGGAGCGCGTTCAGATAACCGGAACCATCGGTCAACTGAAGTTTGATGGATGCGATTCCAGTGCCAGCATTGTCTGAAGCCGTGCCCGTGATCCAGGAAAGACCGTTCAGAGAGGCCCCATCCACCGGCTCTGTGATGGCAACCTGTGGGGGGGTCTGATCAATCGTGAAATTTTTGGTGCGTACCTCACTGAGCAGCCCGGCCTGATCGACTGCGATATATTTGAGAACCGTGTTGGCACTCAAAACAACAGGAGCGGTATAACGTGTCGAACTCGTGGTCGGTGTGGAACCATCCAATGTGTAATAGATCCCTGCGCAGCCTGAAGCCTCATCCTGGCAGGTCAATGTGATATTCTGGGCCGTCTTGAAAATGCCCTCAGGGATATCGCCCGTGATTGGATGGGTGATGTCCGCCATGGAAATCGTCAAGGCAGGCAAGGCGACTGTATCGGTTCCAGAAGTGACCGAAATCACAATGTCACGATACGTGCCATAATCTTTCGGGGTTGGAGTGCCTGACAGGATCCCGTTGGTCGTATTGAAATTCAACCATGCAGGCTTGTTGGTGATGGAAAATGTCAAGGTATCACCATCTGCATCACTGGCCACAGGAGCAAAACTGTATGCAACACCAGGAGTGGCTTTGGTGGAGGCTGTCCCGCTGATGGTCGGGAGGTCATTGACGGGTGCCACCGTCACGGTAAAAGGTTTGCTCACCGAGGTCGTACCGTCACTCACAGTCACGGTAATCACTGACGAACCATTTTGATTGGAGGCAGGGATGAGGGTCAAGGTCCGATTGGCACCGTTCCCGCCCAGGATCAAATGGGCATTATCTGCTGGAATCAATGCGGCATTCGAGGAGGTGGCGGTTACGGTCAGGTTTTCTGCGGGTGTTTCCGTATCGCCGATTGTCAACGCAATGGGACCAATGGAGTTGTCTTCATTGCCCTGTTGGTTGGCAATGTCGGCGAGGGTCGGAGAGGTGTTGAGAGAGAGCTTGACCGGTTGGGGTGAAACAATATTGGAATCAAATCCAAGTTGATAGTTTTCATTATTTCCCCATATCAATACCGTGTTGTCATCTGATTTCAAGGCCATGGAGTGGTTGTTCCCAGCGGCTATGGCTTTGATATTCGTCAATCCTGCAATCTGGACTGGTTTGAAACGATGGGTGGCGGATCCATCCCCCAGTTGTCCATCAGCGTTGTTGCCCCAGGCCCAGACGGTCTGGTCTGATTTTAAGACCAAGCTGTGATAGACCCCAGCAGCAATGGCAGTAATATTGGTCATTCCTGGAACCAGGATTGGCTTGAACTGTGTGGTGGATGTTCCATCGCCCAATGCGCCGTAATTGTTCATCCCCCAAGTCCAAAGCGTATTGTCGGATTTCAAGGCCAGGACGTGTAGACCACCAGCGGAGATTGCGATAACATTGGTGAATTCAGATATCTGTACTGGAGTGGAGCGATTGGTCATGCTGCTATCGCCCAAATTGCCGATAGAGTTGCGTCCCCACGCCCAAACCGTGTTGTCGGATTTCAAGGCCAGGGAAAAGTCGAACCCGGCGGCAATGGCGATGACGTTCGTCAGTACCTGGACCGGGCTGGAGCGCGCCGTCGTGGTGGTATCACCCAGTTGGCCGTAGTCATTGCGTCCCCAGGCCCAAACGGTTTTGTCGGATTTCAAGGCCAGATTGTGGTAGCTTCCGGCAGAAATGGCTGTGATGTTCGTCAACCCTGAAACCTGAACCGGGCTGGAGCTGGAGGTCGTCGTTCCATTGCCCAATTGACCATAATTATTGTACCCCCAGGCCCAAACCGTACTGTTGGATTTCAGGACCAAGGTATGGAAGCCGCGTGATGAGATGTCGGCAACATCCGTCAGCCCCGACACCTGGAGAGGGTTGGAGCGATGGGTGGTGGTGCCATCGCCCAATTGGCCATTGAAGTTGCCTCCCCAAGTCCAGACCGTGTTGTCTGATTTCAAAGTCACGGAGTGCTTCGTTCCAGCTGCAATGGCCTTGATGTTGTTCAACCCCGGAACCGGGATTGGACTTTTGCGGCCCAAGGTGGTGCCATCGCCCACTTGACCATCATTATTATATCCCCAAGCCAGGATTGTATTATCCGATTTCAAGGCCAGTGAATGGTAGTTCCCGGCAGCAATGGCCGTGACATTGGTTGCGCCTGAAACCTGGACAGGGCTGGAGTGATCGGTGGTGGTTTTGTCACCCAATTGACCGTTCGAGTTGCTTCCCCAAGCCCAGAGCGTATTGTCGGATTTCACGGCCAGAGAATGGGCTTCACCGGCGGCGATAGCCGTGACATTCGTCATTCCTGGCACCTGAATCGGAGTGGAACGCTTGGTGGTGGTGCCGTCACCCAGATTGCCGAAACCGTTCCATCCCCAAGCCCAAACCGTTTTGTCGGCTTTCAAGGCCAAATTGTAGCTGCTTCTGGATGTCATAGCAATGACGTTAGTCATGCCTGATACCTGGACCGGACTGGTGCGTTTGGTGGTGGTGCCATCGCCCAATTCATTGTTGCCGTTAAAACCCCACGCCCAGAGCGTATTGTCGGTTTTCAAGACCAGGGAGTGAGTAGCCCCGGCGGCAACAGCCATGGCATTGGTCATTCCTGTCACCTGGACCGGGCTTGAGCGATCCGTGGTGGTTCCATCGCCCAATTGGTTGTTTGAGTTTCTTCCCCATGCCCAGACCGTTTTGTCGGCTTTCACGGCCATGGAATGTATATTTCCAGCGGCAATGGCGGTAACGTCAGTCAGTCCGACTACCTGGACCGGACTGGAACTGAAAGTGTATGTATTGATATTTATGGTGATTCCATTGCCCAATTGCCCGAAATCGTTGTTTCCCCAGGCCCAGACTGTTTTGTCAGACTTCAAGGCCAAGGTATGGTTAGTGCCCGTGGCGATGGCGATGATGTTAGTCAGGCCCGGAATCTGGATCGGGTTGGAGCGATCTGTGGTCGTGCCATCACCCAATTGGCCATAACCGTTGCGTCCCCAGGCCCAGACCGTACCATCAGGAAACAAGGCAACAGAATGGTTGCCACCTGCCTTGATCATTAAAGCATCACCCGTTTTTGGGGGCGAGGTGCTTGTTGTGGCACCTTTGGGTAGTCCGGCAATTTGAATCGGGCTGGAACGATCTGTCGTGGTGCCATCACTCAATTGACCCGCTCCATTACTTCCCCAAGCCCAGATCGTGTTGTCTGATTTCAAAGCCATCGTATTGTAAGCCATGGCGGCAATGGCCGTGACGTTCGTCATTCCCGGAATCTGGGTCGGGTTGGATCGATCCGTGTTGTTGCCATCGCCCAATTGGCCATAATTGTTGCGTCCCCAAGTCCAGACCGTTTTGTCAGATTTCAAGGCCATGGAGTGATACCATCCAGCGGCAATTGCAATAACATTAGTTATTTTAGTTGTCTGGATTGGATTTTTGTACTCGATGGTTGTGCCGTTACCCAGTTGTCCATTCTGGTTGTCTCCCCAGGCCCAGAGCGTATTGTCGGATTTCACGGCCAGGGAGTGATCGGCTCCGGTGGCAATACTGATAATATCCGTCACACCCATGACTTGGGCGGCACTGGTACGATTTGTTATTGTTCCCTCGCCCAATTGATATTTTCTGTTGTCTCCCCAACTCCAGACCGTTTTGTCAGCTTTC
This sequence comes from Magnetococcus sp. YQC-5, assembly GCA_039908085.1. Taxonomy (GTDB): domain Bacteria; phylum Pseudomonadota; class Magnetococcia; order Magnetococcales; family Magnetaquicoccaceae; genus Magnetaquiglobus. The sequence goes on along the minus strand of JAMOBH010000244.1, from coordinate 712 downwards.
AAGGCGAGGTTGTGGCCCCCTCCAGCGGATAGGGCTATGACGTTGTTTAGCCCGGAAACCTGAATCGGGCTGGAACGATCCGTTGTGCTGGTATCGCCCAATTGGCCAACCCCGTTCATGCCCCAGGCCCAGACCGTGTTATCGGATTTCAAGGCAAGGGAATGAAAATATCCAGCAGCAATGGCAATGACATTGGTCAGCCCAGGTACCTGAGTTGGGGTGGCGTGATCGGTAAGTGTCCCGTCACCTAATTGCCCGTTGGAATTTTTTCCCCATGCCCAAACCGTTTTGTCATCTTTCAAGGCCAAAGTGTGGGCGGCTCCAGCGGCAATGGCAATGACTTTGGTCAGTCCAGGAACCTGGATCGGGCTGGTGCGTGCAGTGGTGGTGCCATCGCCCAAGTTGCCATTCGTATTGTTGCCCCAGGTCCAGACTGTACCGTCAGGATACAAGGCTACAGAATGAAAACCACCTTGGATGATCGTCGTCTCCACGGCCTCCGCCAGGGTGGGTAATAATAAAAAAAGGGCGATCAGCCAGGAAAAAAATGAAGGATTCATGTTTATGTCTCTGTAATTGTTTTGATTTTAAGAGTTTTTTGAAAGGATGCTGTTCGGGCGACAGTCAAAACCAAAACCCTGGGGGATGAAACCCCCAGACCCCCTCTTTTTTTTTAATAAATAATAAAAAAAAAAGGGTGGGGGGTGTTGGG
>JAMOBH010000243.1:0-8386 GCA_039908085.1 Magnetococcus sp. YQC-5 | reverse complement strand
CGTGACGTCCAGAAGATGGCAGCATAAATTTTCTTTTTTTGGAGGTACCCCCCATGGGAATCAACCCGCAGCAACTCACTGACTTGGTCATCCGCCCCACCCTGCAACGCCTTGGCCTCTGGTCCGACGCCGCCGAGGAACTGGTCCTTGGCACAGCGATCCAGGAGTCAGGCCTGCAATACCTGCAGCAACTGGGTGGTGGCCCCGCTCTTGGCCTCTGGCAAATGGAGCGCGCAACCCACGACGATATTTGGACCAACTTCCTGCATTTCCGCACCAAACTGGGCCTGAACGTCTTGGGGCCGTACACCCGGCCAGACCACACCCGGCTGGCCTGGGATCTGGCATACGCCTGCGCAATGTGCCGGATCCACTACCTCCGATGCTCTGCGCCATTGCCAGCGGACGGTGACATCGAAGCGCAAGCCGCCTACTGGAAATCGCATTTTAACACCCCGCTCGGCAAAGGCACCACCCAACAATACCTCGCCAACTGGCACCGCGCCATGGGGCAAGGTTGAACATTTGGAGTCCACACCGGGCTCCGTTTTTTTTTTGGAGATCAAACGATGTCGAACAGCACCCCCTGGCCTCACTTCTCCCAGGACGAACTCACCTGCCAATGCGGATGTCGCAGGCAGGAGATGGTTCCAGCCTTTATGGAAAAATTGGAGACCCTTCGTTTGGCGTTTGGCAAACCCATGCCGGTCAGCTCTGGTTACCGCTGCCCGATGCACAACGCGCAGGCATCCCACACCGGCCTCTCTGGCCCGCACATCACAGGCAAAGCGGTGGACATCCAGGTCTCCGGTGCCGATGCCTACCACCTGCTGGCACTGGCACTCAGTCATGGTTTCACCGGCATTGGCCTCAGTCAGCGCGGCGAGCACAGTTCACGCTTCCTGCATCTGGACATGATCGAGCCCGGCCCCGGTCGTCCGAGACCCGCTGCCTGGACATATTGAGGGAGAAACACCCATGGACAACAACACGCTCGCCACTGCGGCACACATGGCCGCTCAGGCGTACAAGATCCGAGCAGAAGTACCGGAATTCACGATCAAACAGTACATCCACGAGAACATCCAATGGTTCGCCGCCAGGGATGCATGTGACCTGTGGATCGTCTTCCGAGGTACCGACGAAGCAGCAGATTGGGCTGACAACCTGAACGTTGGCAAGACCATCGCTGGACAAGGATCCGTGCATAAAGGTTTCAGCGACGCCCTCGATTCTGTGTGGTGGTCCGTCATGGACGAGGTTTATGCGCAAGACATACGCCACCTGCACGTCGTCGGCCATTCGCTGGGTGGCGCATTGGCGGCAATTGCCGCATCCCAATGCCTGTGCAGCCCAGTGGACAAGCATGTGCACCTCTGGACGTTCGGCCAACCCCGTTGCGGCGACAAGCACTGGGCGGAATGGATGGATGACAGTATGGGACAGCGGTACGTCCGGGTGTTCAACGCGGGCGATATGGTGCCCCATCTGCCGACCTTCATGAGATTCCACCATGCTGGCAGAGAGGTGTTCTTCGACGAGGGGGGTCACATTGCCGTCCCAACATTCCTGCACCGTGTATCGGCCGCCGTCGAGGTGATCCGCACCCAGTTCCCGTCGTCCATTGTACGGCTGGGTGCCCATTCGATGGACCGGTATCTCGCAAACGTTTTGAGCCTTTTGGAGAAAAACTAAATGGACATCATGGCGATCTTGAACGCGCTCACCCAGGGCGGTCCGACGGTGATATTCATCATCATGGCCGGGGTGATGTGGCTGCAATATCACTTCATCGCCGGCCTCAGGCGAGACCTCAACGCATTGTCTACTGAATTCAAGCAGTTCCAGATCCTCTACGCAAACGAACGGGTGCTCAAGACGGACCTGGACGAGATAAAGGAGATGATCAAGGACTACAATATGCTGATTTCACGCATGTTTGATCGCTTCGATGCCCACGTTGCGCATTGCGGGAGAGACTGCGTGGCGGCGCACACCCGGCAGAGCGTGACCGCATGCGACGCAGGGGATCGTGGCACAGTACGTGGATGATGCACATGAAAAGAGCAAAACCCGTGTCAGTTGTCCTGGTTGTGGGGATGCTGACCCTGGCGGTGTGTACCGGCAGGATGGTGAGGCGGCGCAAGAGAGAGCCATCAAGGATAATCGTCATGAAAGAGATCAATTTTATCACTCAAGCCTCCAACAAAGAGCCAGCGTACATGGTCACCGTCCGGAAGGAGGAAAGCAATTTGACAGCCCGTTGCACCTGCCCGGCAGGCGGCGTTGGCCAGATCTGTCGGCATCGCCTGTCGATCCTGTCCGGCGATGAAAAAGTTGTGATCAGCGACAATTCCGCCCAGATCAAAGAGATCGAGGCATGGGTCGTCTGGTCGGACGTAGGCATGCTCATCGCCCACCTGGCCCAGGCGCAGTGGCGGTTGCAGAAGATCCAGGAGGATGCTGAAAGATCCGCGTCCGCTTTCGACAAGGCCTTCGACGAGGTCCGCACGATTGAGCGTCTGCTGATCCAGGCCATCAACAATTGACGACGCCACGGTCTTCCCATGTGGTGGCATCCAGCAGGAACCAACGCCGATGATCAGCATCCATTTCGACCCATCCAGCATCAATCAGGCATTCACCGGCATGGCAAGGCAAATCCCGGTCGCCACGTCCATGGCTCTCAACAGAACGGCTCGAGTGGTGGAGAAAGAGTTGAAAAGGGAGATGTACTCGATCTTCGACCGCCCGACGCCGTTTGTCATGGACAGCCTGCGTACCATTCTGTCCAGTGAACAGAACCTGCAGGCCAAGGTCTGGTTCAAGAATCCGCCCAACATCTGGGACAAAGAGCATTACCTGGCACCGCAGGTCTACGGCGGCAGTCGCCCCTTCAAGCGGTTTGAACACCTGCTGCAGACGAACGCACACGTCTCCAAGAGTCTGCCACGCGGTTGGTTCGCAGTGCCAGGGCCAGCCGCCCGCATGGACAGTTACGGCAACATGAGTCGCGGACAGATTGTCCAGATCCTCTCGGCGATGAAGGCCTTCAGCGAGTCCGGGTACAGGATGAACCGGCGTGACAAGGGGATGGGTGGCCGGGCCCGGAACAACCTGCAATACGTCGTCATACAGCCTGGCCGGGGCAGCAAACTGAAACCGGGTGTTTGGTTGCGGGGCACGAACAACTCGCTCAATCAGGTGCTGGCGTTTGTGCCGAGCGTTTCGTACCGCAAACGGCTCAGCTTCTTCGAGATCGCCCAGCGTGTCATGGAGCGGGAGATGCCAGGGCAGTTCAACAGGGCACTACAGGAGGCCATTGCGACGGCCAAGTGATGCTGTGCGGTATCGATTCATTCAGCAACGCATCGGGGAGGTTGAGAAAGATGAATACTGGAGAACTGCAGATGGTGTTCTGCTCTGGTAGTGACGCCCAAGTGGCAGGCAGGCCAATAACATGGAATCCGTATTCAAGAAACGGTTCCGGTGCCTGGCTGGCATGGCAGGCAGGATGGTTGCAGGCGGCCAGGGGTGAGGCGGAAAGATCCAAAGCCGCAGTCAATGAGGCCGTCGATGAGGTGCGCACAGTTCAACGTCTGCTGGTACGTGCCATCAATGAGTGAGCACTGGCTGAGCGGGTTTTCAGGAGATGGCTGGATTGGTATATGTCGACAAAGTTTCCCAAAGTGACTGGACGGCCATACGCCGACAAAATCTGGGGAAAGCATGGGTACGCGGGCTGAGGGTCACCTCAGCCACCGCCTAAGGAAGCCCCTGAGCACAGTCTGATTGCCACCTGAGCACGTCGCTGATGACTGGCTGAGAGTCCCCCTCAGCCCATGGCCTGAGCACAGCCTCAGGTGCACCTCAGCCATGGCCTGAGCACAGCCTCAGGTGCACCTCAGCCACGGACTGAGCAGGAACTCAGGTACACCTCAGCCACAACATCAGGGACACATCAGTCACGGTCTGCGGTAGACATCAGGTGGTTGGTGGCATGCACAAGGTAATACAAACGCCGTTCCATTGCCCCCGCTGGATGCCACCATAACGGCCCGGCGGCAAGCCGGAATGGGCAGTGGGTGTCCACCGGCAATCAACAGGCAAGTGCTCAATATCAAACTGAATATCTGAAACGAAGGGTATGGGCTTTTTCGATATCGCACCAGTCGCGCCGTGTCGCAAAGTTTTCATAGATACAATCACAGACCATCAGATAGGAGCCATAACGCAACACGGTGCGAATAAAACGCGCTGGTTGCGATGATTTTCTGGTTCCTTCCTGGCAAAAATATGAGTGGGTCGTTCGAACCGCCTCGCCACGCTAGCCACAAATCCAGAAACGGGATGCCACTCGCCGGGTTGCCATTTTTCCATGTTTGTCAACGAGTAAATATATGAAATACAAAGAAATTTTATGACGATGCCGATCGTTTCTGGTTGCCAACAGAGAGGTTGCCATTTTTGGAAGGACAAGAGACAAGCGTTTGATAAACAAATAATAGCATAAACCATGGCAACCATTCTTGGTTGCCACCCCATTCTTGGTTGCCACCCCATTCTTGGTTGCCATCCCATCTTGATGGTTGCCACCCCGTTCTTGAGGTGAATTTATGTCTGAGATGATCGGCCTCCGCGAATACCAGCGGCAGGGTATCAGCGACCTGCGCGCAGAATTTGATGCTGGCGCACATCGCGCCATTCTCTGTTTCCCCACCGGGGCAGGAAAGACAGTGACTGCCGCCGCCATGATCCGGGACGCGATGACAGAGAACCAGTCCATATTTTTTCTTGTTCACCGGCAGGAGTTGCTCCACCAGGCATCACGCACTCTTGCATCGTTTGGGATAGATCACGGGATCATTGCGTCAGGGTATCCACAAACGGACGACCCAATCCAGGTGGCGATGGCCCCAACCTTGGTGCGGCGGTTGGATCGGATTAGGCCTCCAGATTTGCTGGTAGTGGACGAAGCGCATCATTCGCTTGCGAACACCTGGAAGGAAATCTTCAAAGCATACCCAGGGGCCAGAACGGTTGGGTTGACCGCCACCCCACAGCGACTGGATGGCCAGGGGTTGGCTGAATTGTATGACGCGCTGGTGGTTGGGCCTTCTGTGCGATCATTGATTGAGCAAGGCCACTTATCTGACTTTGAAGTCTATGCACCCCCGATTGGGATTTCTACGGAAGGAGTCCATACCAGGGCCGGAGATTTCGCGCAAGATGAACTGGCCAACGCAATAGATAAACCCACGATTACTGGTGATGCTGTAGCAACATACATGCGGTTGGCAGCAGGAAAACGGGCGATTGTTTTCTGCGTGTCCATCAAACATTCCAAAAACGTCTGTGCAGCATTCCAATCTAGTGGAATAAATGCCGCGCATCTTGATGGGAACGAGAATCGGGTGCGCCGGGAACAGATCGTAGATGCTTTTTCATCAGGTAAAATACAAGTGCTGTGTAACGTTGACCTTGTTTCTGAGGGGTTCGATATTCCGGCGGTAGAAGTTGTTATTATGTTGCGTCCAACTCAATCATTGGGGTTGTATTTACAGCAAGCTGGGCGAGCTTTTCGTCCTGGATTTGAAAAAACTTCTCTGATCCTTGACCACGCATCAAATGCGATACGCCATGGACTTCCAGATGAACAACGGGATTGGTCTCTGGATTCCAAGCAGAGAAGGAAATCTGCCAACAACGATGATGGACCAACAGCATGGCGATGCCCGGAATGCGATAGGGTCTTGTCTGCGCGCTCTCTGGTATGTCCATGTTGCGGACACGCACCAGAACGGAATGGACGAGTTGTTGCCATTAGGGATGGTGAACTAGAAAAAGTTGACCGGGTTGCATTAGCGAGATTACGCAATAAACGGAAAACAGGCATGGGTCTTCGTGAATATGCCAGACACCGAGGGGTTTCATCTAATGCAGTTGCAAAGGCAATAAAATCTGGACGTATCCAAAAAGAACAAGATGGAACTATTAATCAAGTAAAAGCTGATGCCACATGGGATCGCAAGAGGCAAATATCTGGTGTTACCATTGCTGAATATGCTAAGCATCGAGGTGTGAGCCTAACGACAATATACAATGCGCTGTATATTGGCCTGATCCATAGGGAGCCAGATGGTTCTATTGATATCGATGATGCTGATCTATCATTCAAGAATGAGATCGAGAAGAGAACAAACAAAACTGGTATGAGTGCGGTTGAGTATGCAAAATATCGAGGTGTCTGTGAAGCAACTGTGCGTTCGGCATGGGCTGATGGTCGGATCCAGAGAGAACCAGATGGATCAATAGATCCTGTCAAGGCAGATATGTCTTGGCCACGCAAAGAGAAGACAGGTATGACTGTATCTGAATATGCAGAATATCGAGGGGTTAGTGAGGGTCAAGTACGCAGGTCACTGAAGAATGGCCTGATCCAGCAAGGACCAGGTGGATCAATTGACCCAGTCAAGTCGGATGCCGCTTGGCCACAAAAAGGCAAGGCCATAGGCGTGAGTGTCGCTGAATATGCAAAGCAGTGTGGGGTAAGTGACACACATGTGTATAATGCAATCAGATGTGGTCTGATTAACAGAGAATCTGATGGATCAATCGATCCTTCCAGAGCAGATGCATCTTTATCAGCAGGCGATAAATGCAAAAAGACAGGTATAAGCGTATATTGGTACGCCGTGAAGAGAGGGATGACCACTGCATCAGTGCAACGTGCGATTGATTCTGGAATGATCAAAACAGAACCAGACGGATCTATCGATCCAGTCAAGGCAGACGCATCATGGCCTCTTAATGAAAGAGAAAATAATGACCCATCTCAATCATCATGTAAAACAAGAATGAGCGCAAGAGAATATGCTGCGCACCGAGGTGTTGGATACGATATTGTGAAATATGCAATAAAAACAGGACAAATCAATATAGATTCGGATGGACTGATCGATCAGGATAATGTCGATGCTACCTGGTCTTGCAAAAACGAGAAAGCAGGCATGACAATATCTGAATACGCAATGCATAGATCTGTAGGTAAGTCAACAGTATGCCGTGCATTAAAGAAGGGAACAATACACAAAGAATCAGATGGGTTCATTGATCCAACCAAAGCTGATGCAACCTGGATTCGGTTGTGAGCAATGGTATCGAAAACGAACGACCCAAATAAAACACTATCATAACGGAGATTGAAATGGGAATGGGAGTTCGTGAGTACGCTCGACACCGTGGTGTTTCTCACTCTGCGGTTGAAAAAGCAATAAAATCTGGCCGGATCAAAAAGGAGGCAGACGGGACAATCGATCCATCCGGAGCCGACGCAGCATGGGAACGCAACACCAGTCCGGCACAGCAGAGGAAGCCTGCCCCGGCACCGATCCCGGTCAAGTCTGCACCTGTCTCAGACAAGCCCGCTCCCACCCCGACCAATCCACCGGTCCCACCTGTCCGCCAACCTCCCCAGAGGCCAGCGGAACCAGAGGCAGGGCCCAGCACAGCAGGGATGCCCAACTATCAAATGAGCCGGGCTGTCCGGGAGACGTATAACGCCAAGCTTACCCGTTTGGAATACGAGGAAAAGACTGGAAAATTGCTGAACGCCGAGGACGTTGCCAAGGAAGCTTTTGCCCTGGCCCGCCGGGTGCGGGACCGCCTGCTCAATATTCCCAGTCGCATGGCATCGGTGTTGGCTTCGGAGACGGACAGCAAGGCGATTGAGCTCTTGCTGAGCCAGGAACTGCGTATTGCCTTGGAGGAGTTGTCAGAATGAGCACTATACCCGCAATGCCCAATGCCATCGAGGTTTGGCCACTGGACAGACTGATTCCGTATGCGTCCAATGCCCGCACCCACTCCGATGCCCAGGTGGCAAAGATAGCGGCCTCAATCAAAGAGTTTGGCTTCACCAGCCCCATCCTGGTGGATGGCAAAGATGGCATCATCGCCGGGCACTGTCGGTTGATGGCAGCCCGAAAGCTGGGACTGGAGCATGTGCCGGTCATCATTCTCGACCATCTGAGTGACGCCCAACGTCGTGCGTATATTCTCGCTGACAACCGGCTTGCACTCGACAGTGGCTGGGATAACGACATCCTGGCTGCCGAATTGGATCGCCTACGCGAGGACGGCTATGACCTGGAGGTGATCGGTTTCTCCGATGAGGAACTGGGTGGCATCCTGGACGGGATGGGAGAACAAGATGAGGACGGTGGCAGTGAAGGTGGAGAGGAGTCCATCCCCGAACCGCCCGCCAACCCCGTCACCCGTCCCGGCGACCTCTGGGTGCTGGGAGAACACCGCCTGCTCTGCGGCGATAGCACCAAGGCAGAGGATGTCATCCGCCTGATGAAGGGCGAACGGGCCATCCTGTTTG
>JAMOBH010000242.1:0-8493 GCA_039908085.1 Magnetococcus sp. YQC-5 | reverse complement strand
CCAAGGGCTTCGCCCCTGGACCCCACCAAGGGCTTCGCCCCTGGACCCCACCAAGGGCTTCGCCCCTGGACCCCACCAGGGGGATAATCCCCCTGGACCCCTGATAGTAGAAAACTTAACATCCCGAAATGAACGAAATTCTATTCGTAAAAAATCAACCTTCTGTACACGACCATGGGGAAAGACGATCCCCCCCCATGGTCTTTTTACATACAATCACCCCAGAAAGATTCTGAAGAGTGACAATCACTCTTTCTTGTCATCATCCTTATCTTTGCATTTGTCTGTCAAATCCGGTCCAGCGACCTTGAGACAAGCACTGCACTGCTTGGGAAACCATTTGGGATTTTTCACTTGACATGCGGGTTTGCCCAGATCAACCGGATATGTGCAGACTTCTGCGGTATCGAATTGCCCCCAGTCTGAACCTTTGGTGTTTTCGAGTGCCATGGTGTTGAGATTCCAACCGGTTACGGCCTTGTTTTGATCCAGTTGCATCTTGGCCACGAGGAAACCGAAACGACTCATACCATGAACCGTGGCAGTGAAATTGTTGGAATCGTTTCCTTGCTTATATTTATCATATTCAACACACCCCATAAAATCTTTATTGTTGAGTTCGACCCCACCATTGCCCACCACCATTTGCAACATGCGGGTCTGCGCATCATTTGGATTGACATCCAAACTGGTATAGAGATGTCTGTGACCTGACAGAACCAATTTGAATGGTTTTGGCAGTGTTTTCTGGGGCAAATTCCAGAGAGCAATCTGGGATGTGGGATCATTAAAGGAGGTTTTGCAGCAGTCACCCATAACGGCCCAAACAGGCACATGCGTAACCATCCAAGCATTTCTGGTGCTGTCCTTGAAATTGGCAATCATTTCCTGATACCAACCGACCAGTTTTTGTACAGAAGCATCATCGCTTTGGGTGTCTGTATAGAGATCAGCGGTGTCGGTCACAACCAACGTCAGATTATTATCAAAATCCAAACGATAGGGACGGGTCATGATGTCAACGTTCAAATAGTGACATGAATTTTCCTTGACAACCTGGTCGGAATCCTTGGCCAATAATTTGGAGGTCGGATCCAGCATATAAAACCATCCAGTGCCATTCTTCCCCATCGCAAAGCAAAGTTCATGATTGCCACGAGTCACAACCCAGGGAGCCATGGCAAAGAGGTTATGGCCTTTCTTGGTGGCAGACATGGGACCAAAAAAATCGTCCTTCCAATTCTCCCACTGCTCATGGGGTTTTTTGAGATCGGTGTCTTTGCCGCGATACTTGTAGTCACCAACGTGAATGATCACTGCGGGTTGATTTTGTGTAGTCAACTGATCGGCCATCTGTTCGGCCAAGGGGTCAGGCAACGGCCATTCCTTGTCACTGCACTTCTGATCATCGTTGTCCCGACACCCACTGTCACCGAGAACCAATGCCATGGTTGGGGATAAACTGACTGTGGGAAGTTGGACCGTAAACTGTTTACTGGTTGACGTGTCGGTCACGGTCCAGGTGGTTCCTGCAACTTGATGTTGTTTGGAAACTGGAAATTTGGCCTCACAGACAGTAATGGGCATCTCGTTGGTTGCAGATCTTGGGCGTGGGATAAAATCATTTTTTTTGATGTCAGGATCCTGGCCATTGCTCATGCGCAAGGAGTCACAGGATTGGTCAGAAAAGCCTTCCTTGTGTTCCAGGATCAAACGCACGATGGGAACGATGGTGCCTTGCAGGGCATGCCCTTGTTCTGCGAGTACCACATAGCCAATTTTTTTATCCTCCTTGTCTTTGGCCCATCCTTGTGCGGGAGATCCGCCAGACAACCCCAGGGCCGCCACAGCAGCCAAGGTCACTTTCCATTGGTTGTGATTCATTGCAAGCTTCATGTTACCCTCATTGGTTGAACAGATCATGATGACTGATATCAAGAGACCATCTCCATTGTGACGGCTCTGACGACTGTTTATTGAGAGTATCCCAAAGACATACATGAGTCAAACAATTTTATTGATTTAGTTTGTTATAAAAAACAACAAATTATAACCTCAACACAACATATTCCGATCATACATAAAAATATTTTTTCAGCCATATTGCAAAATTAATATAATTTATTGTCAAAAAAAAAGCCGGATGCGTTATCAGCTATCAACTCCAATAATGCATCCGACCAACAGAATTCAAACGTACAGATTAAATCTCAACATATTTTCATTTAATCTGCAACATCATCGTCATCCTCATGATCGGGTTTGCAAGCTGAAGAGAGTTTTGGGACATCGACTTTAACGGTAGATTTGCAGGATCTGGAAAAGATTTTTTCTTCATCATTGATTTTACAGGCATCTTTACCCTGTTCGGCTGGAGACTTGCAGACCTCCGCATTTTTGAACAGGCCATTTTTCAGAATAATCGAATTGAAATTCACGCTCATTCCAATGGAATCGTCCTTTTTCAGATCGGCGACCACAAAACCGAAGTGACTTGTGCCATGGACCGTGGCATGAAACGCACTGAATTGTTTAGTGTTTTCGTAATCAACACACCCCATGAATGCATTGGGATTGAGGTATCCCCCCCCATTGCCTGTTACCAATTGCAACATTCTTCGCGTTGGATTATTTTGATTGACATCCACGCTTGTATAAAGATGCTTGTGACCTGAAAGAACCACCTTGAACTGTTCAGGCAGGGCCTGATCCTTCAATGTCTCCAGTGTGGCCAATTGTGTGGGATTGTGCTTTTTGGTCTTGCAGCATATTCCAAGAACAGACCAGATTGGCACATGCGTGACCATCCATGCCATTCGCTTGTTTGCACCAGGACATGCTATAAAATTTTGTATCATTTCCTGATACCAGCCATTCAATAGAGAGAGGTAAGCATCATTGACTTGGATCTCGTCATAAAGATTGGCTGTATCCGTCACAATCAGAGTCAAACCGTTATCAAAATCCAAACGATAAGGTCGCGTCAAAATATCCCAAAATTTTTTATCATTACAATTATGTTCTTTGATCAACTGCTCGGAATCATCTGCCAATAAAGATGTTGGATCCAACAGATAGAACCAGCTATCACCATTGTTACCCATTTCATGGCACAATTCATGATTACCACGGGCTGCAACCAAAGGAGCCATCGCCAAGAGTTTGGCATCAGCCATAGGTTTGAAAAAATGATCGTGCCAATTGTTCCATTTCTGATTGGAATCGTTGGTGTCTGTTTTTTTGCCACGATGCGTATAATCCCCCACATGGATGATCACGGCAGGTTTATTCCGCTCCTTCACTCTCTTGGCCATCTCCGTTACCAAGAGATCAGGCAATGGCCATGCCTTTGGGGTACATTCCTGCTTTTTATCATTCCGACACCCGCTGTCTCCAAACACCAATGCTGTTTCAGGGGAACGACTGACTGTGGGGAGTTCAACCTTGAATTCTTTTTTGGTTGAGGCATCGGTCACAGTCCAGGTTGTCCCTTCGACTTTGTATTCTTTGGAAAAAGGAAATTCGGCTTCGCAAACAATTATTGGCATTTTGTTTGCTTTTGATCTAGGCCGTGCCAGCATCTTATGTTTGTTGATAGGAGGATCTATGCCATTGGTCATGCTTAAAGCTTCACATGATTCATCAGAAAACTTATTTTTGTCTAATATCAAACGCACAATGGGCACGATGTTGCCTTTCAAGGCATGCCCTTGTTCTGCGAGTACCACGTAGCCAAGAAGTTTTTCGTCACCAGACCATCCTTGTTCAGGAGACCCACAAAAGAAGCCCATGGCGACCAATGCGGCCAATACGATTTTCTGTTTTGAGTGTTTTATTGCAAGCATCATTTTGACCTCACTGGCTTTAAGTAATCGTTGTAATCAATGACCACTGAAGCATGCCCTTTTGGATGGCTCTCCAATGACGTCCAGTCTTTGAGAATCACACAAAAGCAGGCACAAGTCAAACTGTTTTATTGATGTTGCTTGTTATAAAACTGACATACAGAATACAGTACCACCCTTTTGAATCGGATCGAATTGAAAATATTGACAAAATTAATTAATCATGGTTCTCGCCCCAAATACCACCCATAACTTGCACTCCAAACATCACTTGACGGCATGGTTTCCCCTGCATCTCCCAAGAGTTTGTCCCGCCTTAAGTGGAAAAGATGATTTTCCGTAATGAATTCATCCAAAGGCACGCTTCATGGTGGCATCATCACCAATCGAAACCCCACATGCAAATCAGGATGTTCCGGGTCAATACCAGTACGATTGGCTGTACGCGCATACTCCGGCCAAACCGCCCAACTGCCCCCCCTGGCACTACGAAAAGAACCCGTCGCAGGGCCTTTGGGGTCATTCCTGGTCGATAGGGCGTAATAACTGGATAAATACCAATCCGCCACCCACTCCCAAACATTGCCGATCATGTCATACAAACCAAATCCATTGGGCAAAAACATGCCAACGGGCGAGGTTTCCGCAAAACCATCCGCACAGGGAAAAACGTTCCATTTGGACCACACCTTTTTGGCGGCCTCATCCCCTATGTTGGCGTACAGACACCCCTGAGCCGGATCATCACCCCAAGGAAATGTCGTGGTACTGCCAGCACGGGCCGCATATTCCCATTCAGCCTCAGTGGGCAGACGAAAATGGACTCCTCCCCGCCCCGACATCCACCGGGCAAATCTGTTGGCGTCAGACCATGTGACATTGACAACCGGTTGCAAATCCCCGTTCAAATTGTGACCATCATAACTACTGCTATCATGTTTTGAAACAAACATCCGGTATTGGCCATTGGTGACCTCCTTGCGACTGAGCCAGAACCCCTTCAAACACACCTCATGCACGGGTTGTTCATCCGGGTCGCTGTTGTCTGATCGCTCGCTCCCCATCTTGAAACACCCTGGGGGGATTTCGACAAATTCAATCCCGGTCACCGGCTCCACCTGGGTCCGCACATCTGCATGTTTATCCGATTTCAAAGTCGCTCTGGGAGTGGTATCAGGGGGCCTGACTGGCAGAGAGGGCCTATCTTTTTTGTTTGTTGGCTCTTCTTTGGCCTCGGACGATAGCACTCCTTCACGCACAACCTTGGTCGAAGGAGCCTGATCCATGTGAGGTTTCCCGCGTTTGAACGCCCCTTTTTTGATCGGCTTGGGGGTGGGAATCCCCCCTTTTTTCACCGCTTTGTCGCCCATGCCGTTGGCATCGGACGTTGCATCCGACTTCTCTTTGAGCACCGCCAGGGAGGTCGCAGACTGCTCAAGCACGGAATGGGTAGGTGTCGGCGATGTCACGGTCGATGCCACCTTGGCCGGCTTTCGTTGATCAATCAGGGCTTGCACCCGTCGCGCCTTCTGTAACCGCTGCTGCGCCAACGCTGGATGTCCCTCGGTTTTCGCTGTTTTGGCAAGCCCCTGCAACGCCTGGACGATCTGACGCAACCCATCCCATCCCAAGGCGTTGTCCGGGTCCATGGCCAGAATTTTCTGATATTTTTCCAGGGCATTAGCCCCCATGGGCATGGTAAAACGCCGGTCACGCATGTCTGTTGCCGCCATTTTGGCCAGGGATTGCATGGTCTCATGACCTTGCGATTTCAAAGATGCCAACAGGCGCACAGTCTCGCCCGGCTTGATCTCCAGCGAGACATGCCAATCCAGAAACCCTTTTTTCTTGATGACAAGCTGATGCAACCCCGTGGGAATACCACTTTTCTTGCCTGGAGTGGTCCCTTGAGGCTGTCCATCGATCAACCACTCCGCATCAGCCGGTTCACTGAGCAATTCCAGGTTGCCAGTACCTGAACTCTCTTCGGCAGCCGTGGCAGCAGCCACTTCAGGGATCGACAACCAGGAATTCGTTGCAAATCCTCCTCCTCCCGAAAGTACAACCAGCAAAATCAAAAATGCCAACAGGCATCGAAAACATCTGTAAGAAAGAAGAAAAAAAGAGTGACGGATAATCTGCATGGCTGATCTGGCAATCCTGCTTGGGCGCGGAAGCATTGCCCCGGTTAACGGAATTTTAATAAAATTTATTTATTTTATACCATGTTGACTCAACAAGCAAGAAGCGAAACAGACGCTTTTTCCTGATCCACCTGCCACAGACCTTCTTATATCCTCCATGGTTTTCTTCCCGACCATGGGGTAAACTATACCAAGCCTCGATTTCCCATAATGGAGCATCCAAACATGACCCCATTGCGCCAAAAGATCGCTGGATGGATTTTGACCAAAGTATTACGAGTTCATACACGCGGTCTGGAATGGCTGCGTCCTGAACAGGGAGGATTGCTGGTCATTGCCAATCATGATCATCGTTGGGACTGGACCGTTCTGGCATCGGTACTGCCCGAAGGGGCTTGGCTTGCCCTGCATCCACAAGAGATGCCCCCGGCCTGGTTGCGCACATGGTGCCATTGGATCCATTTTGTCCCCTTGGACCCCATGAACCCCGATGGGATCAAACCTTTGATTCGCCATCTTAAAAATAACGGCGTGGTGGCTTTGTTTCCAGCAGGAGGCGGCCTGGGACATGGGGCTGTCGGCAAAATTGCCGATGGTACGGCCCGCATCCCCGAACTGGCTGGAGTGCCAGTGGCCGCTGTCCTGTTGCAAGGCACAGCGTTATGGCCATTGGGACACCGTTGGCCCAGAATCAACCTGGCTGTGCAGAAACCCCAAATCTTGACGCTTCCACACGCAACCGGAGAAGAACAACGACGCGCCGCCCGTCTGGCCATGGGCGATCTGTTGGAACAAAGCAGTCTGAATCTGTGGAACAGCCCCAATACCTTGTGGGATGCCTTGTGTCAGGCAGCCTCCATCCATAAACGCACCACCCGGATCGTCGAAGATTCAGGAGGAACGCGCCTCTCTTATGGAACACTCATCACGCGCGCCCTGATTCTGGGAAGGACGTTGCAAACCTTCACCTCTCAGGGCGAACGGGTCGGCGTCCTGTTGCCCACGACAGCCGGAACACTGGTGGTCTTTTTTTCCCTGCAAGCCTTTGGCCGTGTACCAGCCATGCTGAATTTCACCGCCGGACCAGGACCAGTCGGTTCGGCCTGTCGTACTGCCTGCCTCAAAACCGTGCTGACATCCCGTCTTTTTGTGACCAAAGCCGGTCTGGAAACCCTCATTGAGCATCTGGAAACCGTGGTCAAGGTCATCTTTCTGGAGGATCTCAAACCTTTGGCCACCCGTCCGTTGAATGTTCTGGCCGGATGGTTGCTCTCGTTTCAGCCCAACCGTGTGACAGTGGCCCCGAAAACCGAAGCCGTCATCTTGTTCACCTCAGGAAGTGAAGGAGATCCCAAAGGGGTGGCCTTGTCCCACGCCGCTTTGCTGACCAATATTCGTCAAGTGCAAGTCAGGGTCGGCTTGCGCATTTTGCCAGTACAGGATCTCATGCTGGATGTGTTACCCCTGTTTCATGCCTTTGGTCTCACCATGGCAGCCTTGACCCCGTTATTGTCTGGAGTACGTCTCTATTTGCATCCTTCACCGTTGGATTATCGGGCCATTGCCGAGTTGGCCTATCTGATCAAACCTACGCTGATGGTGGGAACCGATACCTTTTTATCTGGATATGGTCGTGCAGGCCATCCGAGTGATTTTTGTGCGTTACGTTTGGTATTCGCCGGGGGGGAACCCTTGCGAGAACGCACACGCACCTTGTGGTTGGAGAAATTCGGTGTGCCGATTTATGAAGGCTATGGCACCACCGAAACCGGTCCTGCGTTGACCGCCAATATCACGGCTGCCCATCGTCCAGGCACAGTGGGACGTTTGCTCCCTGGCATCTCGTATCGTTTGACACCGATTCCAGGTTTGGAAATGGGTGGAAGGCTGGCAGTATGTGGTCCCAATCTCATGCTTGGTTATATTCCACCAGGAGGAGAGGGGCAGGTTGTCCCTGTGACCATGGGCGATGAGTCTGGATGGTATGACGTTGGTGATGTCGTGACCGTGGATGAGGAAGGCTATCTGCGGATTGTCGGGCGTGTGCGCAGATTTGCCAAATTGGGCGGGGAAATGGTTTCTCTGGCTGCGGTCGAAACTTTGGCTGAAACCGTTTGGCCAGAGCATCGACATGCTGCCATTACCTTGCCAGATCCTCGCAAGGGCGAACGTATTGTCCTGGTCACCGAGCATCCCACTCCTGATCGGGGTGAATTGATGGCCATGGTGCGTCAACAGGGGTTGGGAGGTATTTATGTCCCCAGTCAAATCGTAAGTGTGACCACGATTCCTGTGTTGGGTCCAGGGAAAATCGATTATCGAAATGTTCGCGCGATGATTACAGAATAGAGTCAAAACCCTGGGGGATGAATCCCCCAGACCCCCTCTTTTTTTTTAATAATTAGTGCTTGGCAGAAAATAGCAAAATATCTTGCAGAACAATTATTTATGCTTGATTTTTGTGATGGAAGTTTGTATCCTGCAAGGATCATAAGCCATGTCGG
>JAMOBH010000241.1:0-8525 GCA_039908085.1 Magnetococcus sp. YQC-5 | reverse complement strand
TGCAGCATGTTCCTGCCTCTGTGAATGCTGGAGACTCCGACAGCTCCTTGTTGGGCATGGCGTTTTTCAAGCGGCTGGATTCGTATGAGGTCAAGAATGATCTGTTGACCTTGCGCTGGAACAATTCACGTTAGCGTTGACCAGACCTTTTGGTGGCTATTGACATAGACTTTTTTTTCATGGAACTCGAGGAAATAATTTATGTCACAGTATCCAGATCCATATTTTTCAAATAATATCATTATTTCACCTCCTTTCCCATGCGGCATGTCAATCGTTATGGAGCTGCTCCTTCGCCTGGATATCCTTGTGCAGTTGGCAGGGTACCAGCCAAGCCGCCCTGGTATATTCAATCCATCATGGGAAAATACCAGAAAAGGATATCGGATGACAGATTATGCTGCAAGATCACTAAGTAAATCCTTATCCATTGATGCAGACAGGGTTTTTACATTTCACGATAAAATAGGTTTCACATGTGAACACCAACTTACTTTAATTGGACGCACCGCTGACAACTATTTTATGATTGTTCGAGATCCTGTTGATGCCGTACTCGCTGCTTACAAAAGGGAACAAAACCTGTTAGGTCAAAACAGTTTGACATTTCACCAATTTTGCCAGAGGCCAATGTACTTAAATGGGCACTTGCCGTATCGGAGTTTTTTGTTGTCTCCTCTTGATATGTATTCAATACATGTTCTGTTCTGTATGGCGGCCTATCCGGATATCAAAATTATTCGTTTTGAAGACTTAATAAGAGATCCTGGCAGAGTAATCGTAGACATACTGCAAACTGTTAACTGCTCTAGAAATGACAAACAGATTTGCGATGCGGTGAGCAGTGTACTGATTCGATCAAAAAAAACATACGAATGGCCAGATTACATGACAAGGGATGAGCACGATACTGTTATTGCCAGCCAGCCTATTGTTTCTTTGAGTAAAATATTAATGTATATAACAGAAGAAGGGAACGGTAATGATATATTTAGCTTTCAGTCTAACGTGATGCTGTTTTTTGTTAATATTGTAGACAATTTAAAAATATCTGACGTTATTGATATCGGGCTGTTTTTAACAAAAATCCGCAGATGCATGTTTAGTATTGGCCTTGACAAGCTTTCGGTAGTAGGATCAACTTATGACAGACGGGAAGTGAATGCGTTTGATTCAATTATGGGGGTGGCCAATCTTTTGGAAATGGTTTTTAAGGATAATCCCAGCCAGCCTTCTTGCATGCTGAAGCGCATCATGGTAAAAATGTCCTGTGTCATCGCAAATTGTTCAGATAACGTAAATTTCCGCTACTTTTTTGAAGGTATTAGATCTTTTACCCCTTCTGTGGACGAGTACTTAACAAAACGCGAAACAAGAATAGATAAAATACTGTCTATAGTAACAGATACAGATATTACTGATTCACATAAAATCGCAATAATATTGAGAACAATAACCGGTGAAATAAAAAGAATCGGAAACGAAGTGAATATTAATGAACTTGTTAAATTTGTATACCTGGATACAAATTTTGACGCACAAGCAGATAAGGGCTGGATCGACGCCGTTATACAATCAACTCAGTTTTGTTTGAGGTATCTTGCATTAGGGGTGCCTGCTGAACAAATTCATAAATCTATGGTGAGGCAGGGCATCAATAAAGAACTGTCTCAATCTGTAATTAGATATATTTTAAAAAATGGGTATCACATTCGTTCCACCTGTTGATATTGCTCGATATATTTCAATATAGTGCCAGAGCAACGGCGACCGCCTGTTGGACAGACCGTCCTGCGCTTCGCAGCAGAGAAGCATTCTGTGTGCTGGTTCAGCTTGAATGATACCAATGGCCATCGCTCGTAAGCACTTCCTGGGACATTCCCGGCACTCCTATGAGATCCCGGACTGCGTTTTTTGAGGCATGATGGCTCTACCGTCCGATGCTGGGCAAAGCATGAGTGGGTATGCCTCCTTCATTGGTAAACTTGATTCCAAAAATGTGATGCGCCGTGGGACTTTTTTCTTTTTCAGCCAGTCGTTGCGTGATAGGATTACCTGCCTGTGCGTTGTTCGCGTTCAGTGGCCGCCCGTGCAGCGTATGGCCGCTGGGTGGCATGGGTCTGCGGGATGCGGCGTTGGACGCGACGGGGGCGCGGTGTTGCGGTTGGGGTGCTTGCATGTGGGTGGGGGGACAAGGAATGGCAAGCGTGACACGGCTGTTCCGCGAGGATCTTCGGGAAGGGGGGACGTGTGCTGCGTGCCAATTTTCTCATCGACGCCGAGGCCAATTTGAAGGGAGTCTTGGACCACTTTGTCCATTGATTTGCGTGCAACCAGGGAGAAAAACAATGTCTGTAGCAATCAATCCGTGGGGGTGGCGTGAGCGGGTATCTCGCGTGATCGTGTTCGGTGCGCTTGGATTGCTCACATCCGGTTGTCCCATGATGATGATGCCCATGATGGGTGGAATGAGCAGCAGTCAAAATCAGGAGCAGAAAAAAGAGTCACCCGCCAATACGACTGACGGTGCCGCTGCACCAAAATCCCGCAATACAGATGCAGGGGGGCGTTGATGAGGGACTTGAGGTTGCAGGATCTAGGGGGTATGTCCGAAAAGGTGGTTGTCGCGGTGATGGAGCAGATGGCAGAGGAAGACTGTCTGGTGCTGGATGAGCGGGGACCGTTGGCGAAAATGGGTGGTGAGGTTGCCGGTAGAGGTAGGCGTCTGGCTGGCGGAGGAGGGGCTTGTTTCGGGGGGTGGCAGACCGACCACGGTTAAGTGTTCATGCCTGTGGAATGATTCTATTGTTGAGGAAATAAAAATGAATGAACTGTGCCGCAGCTGTAATTTCTTTTATCCAATCTTGCCAGATCCGGAATGGGTGAAACGAGACTGGGGAGAATGTCGGGTTTTGGCTCCTCGTGCAGAACATGGGGTGGTTGGCGTTTGGCCGATCATTATTGCAGACGACTGGTGTGGTCAGTGGAAGAAGCGGGATGGGGATCTCCCGAAACCAATCAGTCATGATTGTCGTGATATTAATCCTCCCAAATCCGGCAATACAGGGAAAAGGACCTTTTGCGGATTTCATCAGATAGGTGATGTATAGTATATGGCAGGAAATATCTGTGAGATTTTTCTTGATTGCATTCCCTGCAAAAATTCCGACGAAAATTCGCACAACATCTTGGAATTGTTTGCGAATACTCTGTTTTTTTGGCAGAAAAAACAAGTTCAACAAGTCGCAGGTTCTTGCATGGGGACCCAATCTTAAGGAATGACATTGCCATTTTCCAAATGATCTTACCGTCAGAGAGGAGTGCCCCATGTCAGCGCGTCTAATCGTCGTGTGCTTGTTCCTGATTGCAGGCATGTCCGTCAGATCTACTGCTATTTCCTGGTCTGCCGAAGGGCATAACCATGATGGGCATACCAAGAGTTCTTCTGGACTTGTTTTAAATAACGGAAAGTTGTGGCAAACAGATGCTCCATTACGCAAGGGGATGAATGGTATCCGACACGACATGGAGGTTGCATTGCCCCGCATCCACGACGCCACCCTTTCCAGGGAGCACTATGCGATCCTTGTCAAAGGCCTGCGTGGTCACATAGAGGATATGGTAAAAAATTGCAAATTGTCTCCTGAAGCCGATGCCCAGTTACATGGGGTGCTTGCTGAAGTCGTTGCCGGAACCGATGCGATGGAGAGTGAAACGAGCCAGCTATCTGGAGCTGTCAAGATCATCCAGGCATTGAACGCCTACGGCCGTCATTTTGATCACCCTGGCTGGAAAGCCGATGCTGCGCGTTGAACGATCAAAATTCTGGATGTCTGTTGGTACTCTCCTGCTGATTCTGCTCCTGCCTGTGTCGAGCAGTTGGACGGGGGAGGCTGTTGTAGTGCGCGACGGCGGCTTTTCTCTGGAATTGGTGGCGTTGCCCCTGGATGCGGTGGACTCTTTTTTTCTGGCCAGGGAGTTTCCGGCCACAGCGGCGCGAGAGATTGCCGAACATGGTTGCGTACACAAGCTGGCGGCGGCCTACGACAGAGATGCCGGGGAGAAGGCCATCACAGTGGATTTGGCCACTTGGCGCGTACGCCCAGCCAGTGGCTCTTGGATACCACTTGCGCTTAAAGAAACCTGGGCAGAGTCCTGGAAAAAGCAGAACGTGCCCAAACCGGCACAAATCGCCTTTCGCTGGGCCCTTTTCCCTACCCAACAAACATTTCACCCAGGAGATCGCAACTGGGGTATGCTGCCCGTGGGTTTTGCGCCAGGAACACTTTTCGATCTCAACGCCGTCTGGCAGGTGGGGGAAAAACGGTCGGAGACCACTCTGACGCATCTGCAGTGTGCCTCCCTCAAAACCGGCCCATGACTGTTATTAGGAGACAGAATCATGAACCCAATGCGCTGTGTTTTGTTTTTCCTCGTCGTTGCCATCTGGACAGCAACCCATGGCACCGCTCTGGCCTTCAACGGCCTTTTACCCATGAGCAACCGTCCGTCGGCAAAGGAGTTTGCGCTCAAAGATTCGGAGGGCCGTCTCCATGCCCTTTCCCAATATCGGGGACAGGTGGTTCTGGTCAACTTTTGGGCCACTTGGTGTCCACCCTGCCTGAAAGAGATGCCCTCCATGGAGCGGTTGTGGAAGGAAATGGGCGGGAAAGGGTTGGTCATCCTGGCCGTGAATATCGGGGAGTCGGCAGACAATGTGGAGTATTTCGGATTCAGCCACAATCTGACTTTCCCCTTATTGCTGGATCAGGAAGACTCCACCAGTCGCGCGTGGACTGTACGGGGGCTTCCCACATCCTATCTGCTGGACTCACAAGGCAGAATTGTCTACCAAGCCATCGGTGAGCGTGACTGGGACGATCCAGACTTGAAAAAATTGATCATAAAGTTGATTCAAGAAGTCAAGAAACCCTAAGAACAACGCATATGAATATATAACTCCAGCAACCGAAAATGTCCAGATCCGCTTCCGGAAGCGAGCAATCCCGGTTGCAACCCGCCTGTTGCTGAGGGTAATCGGTCTGGCCAGCTTGTGGATGGCCGTGCTGGCCGACACGGGTGCCAACCTGCTGGTGATCTTCAACGGACAACGTTTGCTGAGCTTCAAAGGTTGATGCATGAACGATCCAATCTCTTCCAATGAGATTCCACCGGGGTGGATGCCGATCTTCATTGCCTGGATCGTGGTTGCCAGTGCTACCCTTGGCAGCCTCTTTTTCAGTGAAGTCATGGGGGTTCCGGTCTGCATTCTGTGCTGGTATCAACGCATCGCCCTGTATCCACTCACGTTCATACTGGCAGTCGGTTTGTTTCCGTATGATCCCAAAGTGGTGCGATATGCCGGTGTCTTGACGGGGGTGGGGTGGTTAATCGCTTTGTTTCACGTACTTCTGGTCGCCGGAGTCATTCCCGAAAGAATCCATCCCTGTGTGCAGGGCATTCCCTGCTCGGAAACCCATATCGCTTTGTTCGGCTTTCTGACGATTCCTCTCATGTCACTTTTAACCTTCACGCTTGTTGCCATTCTGCTTTTTCTTGCTCAAAGGATGAAATCATCATGAATCGTAAGATCCTCTTTATTTCCGTTGCTGGACTGCTTCTGATGGTTTTTACCGTTGGCGTAATGCGATTTCAGGATCGTAAGGTTGAGCAACAAAACGAATCCATTAGCAAGAATTTAAATGCGTTGGAACGATCCGGAGTCCCGATCAAGGGTCCAACAGATGCCAAGGTTACCATTGTGGAGTTTTTGGACCCTGCTTGCGAAACCTGTCGAGATTTCTATCCCCTCGTGCAACAATTGATCGACGAGTACCCTGGCAGGGTGAGGGTAATGGTGCGCTACGCCCCCTTGCATTCCGGATCAGACCAGGTGGTTAAAATGCTGGAGGCGGCCCGTTATCAAGACAAGTTCTGGCCAGCATTGGAACTCTTGTTTGCGAAGCAGAATCGTTGGGTAGTCAATCATACATCCCAGCCAATGCGCGCTCTGGCCCTGTTGGAATCTTTACAGATGGATCGAGAGCGGTTTTTGGCTGACATGAAGCGTCCTGAGGTGGCCCAGGTGATTCAACAGGATATCCAGGATGGGCAACGACTCAATGTCCAGGCCACCCCTGAATTTTTTGTCAATGGCCGTCCCATGCCCAGTTTTGGTTACGACCAGTTGAGCCGCCTGGTCAAAGAGGCAGTAGCTGCCACTTATTGATGATGCTGTCTGGCGTTACTTCAACTGCCACCACATGCTACCCGTGGGTTTTGCGGCAGTGTCTTGGATCCCGGTGGTCAACCACGATTTCGGGTTGGTTGACTCCTTTGTCCAGATGGCGGGCGTGCCGTGTCACAAGGGGTTGCATTGAAGCCTGAGATTCGGTGATCATCTTTTTTGATCTGCCCGGCCCCGTGCGGAAATTCCTCACATTTTTTTAGAAGGATTCCGATGTTAATGAGTCAACCTCTTCCACCTGATGGCTCCCTGTTTTTCCTCTGGATGCAACTCAATGACGCGGATCGGATGATTGCTGGGGGCAAGGGCTGGAACTTGGCTCGTTTGGCGAGGCAGGGTTTTCAGGTTCCGTCTGGTGGGGTGTTGACGGCAGCCGCTTATCACCTCTTTGTGGATCAACACGGGATTTGCCCCCAGCTCAACAATCTGACCAATTCCGGGGACGAGACGTTGATTTCGCTATCGGCGGACGTTCGACGGATTTTTTTGGAACTCCCTCTGCCCGAGAGGGTGAGCACAGCTTTGGATGTGGCAATAAAAGAATTGCATTCTTTTCCATTGGTGGTTCGTTCTTCGGCAGTGGACGAGGACAGTTCCAGGGCTTCTTTTGCTGGAATTTACCGTTCCTTTCTCAATGTCATCGACCGAACGGCTCTGGAAGTAGCGATTCGCGAATGCTGGGCATCGGCCTGGAGTCCGCGAGCAGTGACGTACCGTCGGCGTCTCGGAGTTGCAACTCACAATACGGCCATGGCGGTAGTGATCATGCGCATGGTGGAGGAAGTGGTTCCAAGTTTTGCTTCGGGTGTGGCGTTCTCCTGTGATCCCTCTAGCGGGCGGGAGGACCGGGTTTTTATCAGTGCTAACTTCGGTTTGGGAGAAACGGTGGTGAGGGGGGGGGCCGATCCAGACTCCTTTCTTGTGGACGTGGGGTTTCATGCACCACGGCAACGGGTGGTGGAGCACTACATTGGACGAAAGGAACGTGTTAGCCTTCCAGATCAAAGAGGTGGTGTTCGCGAGGAGTCGGTCGAGTTTTCCCATCGGGTTACCCTGGATGACGCACACATCCTCATACTGACAAGGCTGATCTTGCGTGTGGCCTTTGCCTTGGGATACGACGAGGAACACCAGGACGTGGAGTGGGCCTGGGATGGGCAGCGTTTTTGGATCCTGCAATCCAGGCCGGTAACTGTTTTGCCAAATCATACTTACAAATCCCTAGAAAAACAATCAGTTTTGTGGAGTAACGGCAATATTCGTGACTCTTTGCCAATTACTTTTACACCATTGCTGTGGAGCCTGGTTAAAACTCCCATCAACTCAGTGCTTGAGACATTATTTATTTACGCCGGAGTTTCTAATTGTCCTGGAATAAACCGGGTAAAGCTGCACCGGGGAAGGGGATACTTTAATGTTTCCGTGATGCAGTGGGAGAATTTCAATTTCTTTGGAATTTCACCAAAGCAATTCAATTTATTAATAGGAGGTCACCAGGGAGAAATTGCGACTCCTGTAAAATTGAGCATACCAACTGCGTTGCGTCGTTTGCGTGCCAATCTACGTATAGGAATGACGCTTAGAGGTATCAGGAAGAAGATTAATAAAATATTTGAGGACACCATAGGCGAAACGGAAGATTGGCGTCTGCGTTCCTGGCAGAATGAAACGGATGCACTCTTGGGACGTTCGCTGGGGGAAACACTGTCGATGTTTGAAAAACGTCGTGAAGTATTGCTGATTCTGGGTACAGGTGCGGCTTCTTTTATGTTGCTTGTGGCGTTATTGGAGCGTTTTCTCCCCGGAGAAGGAGCTGGGTTGGCACGATCACTGCTGGTGGATGGTCGTGCCACCAGTTCAGAGCATGGTTTACGACTGGCCGAGTTGGCTGAGTTGGCTATTCATGAACCTCAGGCGCGTCTGTTACTGGAGCAAGACGCATCGCGATGGAAGGAATTACCAGAGGACTCTCTGTTTCGGCGAGGCATGACCTCTTTCCTTGAAGACTTCGGACATCGTGCTGTTTATGAGCTGGATTTGCGGCAACCACGTTGGCGGGAAGATCCTTCATGGCTGTTAGAAACGATACGTGGAATGATGTCTGATTCCATTGGAATGGAAACTATCCGTCGTCGTCAGGAAGCCTCCCGTGCGGCGTGGCATAAGGTTGCAACGCGAATCCCCTTTCTGCTGCGCTCTGTGGTGCGTTTTCTTGTCGGTCAGGCCATTCATGAAGCGGCTCAAAGGGAAATGGCCAAATCTGTACTGGTGCGTTTTT
>JAMOBH010000240.1:0-8578 GCA_039908085.1 Magnetococcus sp. YQC-5 | reverse complement strand
GTGAGTTGGGCCAGTTTGTCCAAAAATTCTTTGAAGTATCTCTGGTGATCCTGGGCAAGCTCATCGTTGGGAGAGATGCGAAAATTGTATTCCACATCCCGCATCAAGGCGAGTGTGTGAGAGAGTTGGTAGCCCAGTGTAAATCTGTTGAAATCCACATTGATTAAATTATCATATCTCTCGCCAATTTGCTTCATGCTGAAGTGATAAATAACAACAATACTCAGAAAAAAACAGCCGATTATAACAAACCCAAGGGTGAATTTTTGCCAAATCAACAATCGGTTGAACAGACTCATCTTGTTCATTGTGATCATTTCTCAATAGGTTAGCGGAAATCAAGACTCGAACAGTGATGTTCCTGTAAATATACATGAAACAGAGTGGTTCTGTCATTGAGAAAAATGCATATTCAAGCCATGTGAACAATGCATATTCAAGTTAACTTATAGAAAAAAATATCAATCCATGGATCCAGTACCGTCATTCCCGCATGCATCTTTTGTTTTCGCTTGGAGGGATCCAGAGCAGCCATTTGAAATCTTTGAATCACATGTGCAGTTGAAATGACGCATTTGGGGGATGTTGTGACAATCCAACATTTCTATTTTATAATATATTTTTTAAAGCAAACGTAAATTCTCGCATGGCGGCATTGAATTCTGTCAAGTTGTCGGTATACTCGGTCCTGTTTTGGCGCAGAATACTTTCCAGTTCCTTGGCTGCCATTTGGACCCGGAAAGCGTTGAGATTGCCGGCTGTCCCTTTGATACTGTGAAGAATGCGAATGGCACTCTCCTGAACGTTGGCATCCAATGCTTGTTGGACTTTTTCCACGTCATCGCCGTGGTCCAGGAGAAAATCACCCAGCAGTTCCCGGTAGAGTTCGATATTACCCATCATCCGCTCCAGGCCACCGACCACGTCCAGACCAGGAATCTGATCGAGTCCTTGATAATCGATTTGGACTGGGGCCGGAGTGGCTTGCAGTTCCTGGGGGCGGACAAAACCGTTTGCTTCCAGCTTGGCATATAATTGTTCACGGGTAATGGGTTTGATCAGGGTTTCGGTGCATCCCCCCTGATAATAAAGTCTGCTGGCATCGCCACTCTCTTCTTGTCCGGTCACCATAATAACAAAAGTTTCATATTGCGATGGGATCCCCATCTCTTTTTCCAGAACCCGTATGGAGCGAAGGGCTTCGTCACCGTTCATGCCACTCATGTAAAAGTCCAAGCAGATCAGATCATAAGGTTGACCTTCCGATGCGGACAATTCAAAGGCTTCCACCACCTCTTCGCCACTGACAACCAGATCGCACTGGCCCCATGGAGTGAGATATTCCCTCATCAAGATCCGATTGTTCAGTTCATCGTCGGCGATCAGGATTTTCATGGTGTCTGCTCCGTTGGGGTGGTATTGGTTTCGGCTTGCAAGGTGGCACTCAAACGTGCCCATTCGGTCATGAAATGGTCGAAACTGCGCTTGGATTGTTCGTTATCTGTATTTCTGAGTGCCAGTATCAACTTGAATGAGGCATTTTTCAACTCGGCTGCACCGATGGCATCAGCTGCTTCCTTGATCTTGCGGGCATGTTCCGTTGCCCGAGGAGAATCATGATCCTTGAAGGCTGTTTGCAGGCTGTTGATGTCAGATCGGGTGTTCGTCAGGAAAGAACGGCGTTTGGCCAGTATATCCACATCCGTTTCCCGGATCGACTGAAGCAGTTCCGGTTTGCGAAACATTTTTTTGCGCAACCATTCCGGCGTTTCTGCGCGAGCCGGAGTGCCAAGCCCAAAGCGGATGGCGGTTCGTTCCACGAGTTCCAGGAGTTCCGCAGGCTTGAAGGGTTTGCTCAGATAATCATCCATGCCTGCGTCCAGGCACTGTTGTCTGTCCTCGGTCATGGCGTTGGCCGTAACAGCCACAATGGGGAGGTGCGGATTGATGTTGGGTACTTGACCGGCGCGAATCGCTTTGGTGGCCTGTAATCCATCCATTTCTGGCATCTGCACGTCCATGAGGATCAGATCAATCGGATTGGCTGCCAGAATCTCCAAGACCTTCGCGCCATGTAATGCCGTGAGTGTGTGATGGCCGGCACGGGTCAGAGAATCCACAACCAGTTTTTGATTGATCCGTTGATCATCGGCAACCAGGATATTCAGTTTGCGATTGGTTGATTTTACGATGCGTTGTGTGATCTTTTCTTCGGCTGGCAGCAAGGTTTCCCGACCGATGGCACGCAGGATCGCGTGCATCAAAGGACGTTTTTTGATGGGTTTCTTGAGGATTTCGACCACTCCGAGTTGCAAAAAGGCGTGTTTGTCATCCAACCGATGGGTGGCGGAAAGCATGACAATGAATTTGCCAAACCATTCGGGATCTTTTTGCACCCGTTTGACCAATTCGATGCCACCCAGGTCCGGCTGTTGGCTGTTGATCAAGGCCACGGCATAGGGGCTGTGGTTGTGGGTGGCATTTTGGTACGACTGAATGAATTCCATGCTGTTTTCCGTCATGGTGAGGGAGACTCCCATCTGGGACAACAGATCAACCAAGGCGCGGCGGACGGTTTCGTTAGGTTCGGCCAGCAGAATGCGGATATCACGAAGATCGGGCAAAGGGGTGGCTTGGGAAAGTGCTTCTGGTGCTCTCCTGACCGGAAGCGTGATCTGGACATGGAACACACTCCCTTTGCCCATTTCGCTTTCCACCCAAATAGACCCCCCCATGAGTTCCACCAGCCGTTTGCTGATGGTCAATCCCAATCCGGTCCCGCCGAATTTGCGGGTGGTGGTGGCATCGGCCTGGGAGAAATCCTCGAAGATGGTCATGAGTTTGTCTTTGGGAATGCCAATGCCAGAGTCGCTCACCGTGAAATGCAGTGTTACGGTCTGTGTTACGGACTGTTCTGTTGTGGCAGGTTGGGGGAGGGGGGTGACACGAATCACGATTTCCCCTGTACTGGTAAACTTGATGGCGTTGTTGACCAGATTGATGAGAATCTGTCGCAGACGAAGAGAGTCGCCGGTGAGTTCTTCCGGGATCCGAGGATCCATGACATGCAAAAGTTCCAAACCTTTTTTGGCCGCCGTGATGGCCAAGGCGTCGGCGGATTCCTCCAGCAGGGTGCGCAGGTTGAAGTCAATGGGATCGATTTCCAGTTTGCCGGCTTCGATTTTGGAAAAATCCAGAATGCTGTTGATCAGAGAGAGCAGTGATTCGCTTGAGGATTGGACAATTTTCAGGTATTCCCGGTGTTCTGTCGGGACATTGTTTTGCAGAACCAGGTCGGTCATGCCGATGATGGCATTCATGGGACTGCGAATTTCATGACTCATATTGGCCAGGAATTGGCTTTTGGATCGGGTGGCGGCCTCTGCTTTCAGCTTGGCCGCAGCCAGATCAGCGGTACGTTCGGAGACCCTGGTTTCGAGTTCGGTGTTGAGGGCTTCCAGGGCCTTGATGGTGTGCCCAACCTGTTGGGCCATGATGCTGAATGCCTGTGAGAGGATAATCAGTTCCTGGCTCCATTTGATATCAACGGTTTGCTGATAATCGCCAACGGCCATTTTTTTGGAGGCATCAGCCAATTGACGAATGGGGCGGGCAATACTCCGTGAAAATAAAACTCCAAGAACAATGGCGAGAATCAACATGACCAGGGTGAGTTGGAAGGAATGGCGGGCATTGGTGGCGATAGCGGCCATGAAATCGTGTTGCGGAATCGCCACGCCAACGATCAGGTCCAGACCATATTCGTCCCGAATGGGGGTGAGGCGAATATCGGTGGGTTCATGGTTGATGTTGAGGGTCATGGAGTGGGGTTGGGTCATGTTCATGGTCTGGCCAAATTGCTGGCGCGTGGCCAGAACCGTTTCCCGGATGGTTGGATTCTGAATTTTATCCCAAGTCATGCGCTGCAATGGCTCCTGGTTTGGCACCTGGAGGGACAACGGATCCTGGGTGGAAACCGCCATGATGGCCCCGGTGGGTTCCAGAATGAAAGCCTGACCTGAAGGGCTGATGGCCAGTGAACGCAGAAAATTGCTGATGAATTGCAAATCCAGATCCACGCCAATCACGCCTTGGACTGAACGTTCGGGTGACTGGATTTCCTGGGAAACAGGGTCTGGTTTGTGGTAGGCATGGGAAACGGTGATGCCCAACACCCCATCGGTGAAGGTATAGACCGGACTCCATACCGGACGGTTTTGTTGCATGGCACCGGTATACCAGGGGCGTTGTCTGGGATCCCATGTTGTTTCCCGGATCTGGGGCAGTCGCTTGCCATGGTTATCCAGAGGAAAAAAAAGGCGTTTTGGAGGATCCTGAATGACTCTGGCCTGGAAAGATCCATCGTTTTCCCGGAATACGGCTGCCCCCCGACCCTGTTCGTCTCCGAAATAGACGCTGCGAACTTGAAAGTCTCGGACTTGATAAAAAAATACACGTTCTATTTCAATTAAGCTTTGGTCTCCATGAAGATGAGCCTGTATCATGTTGGCATTCAGGGAGACCAGCGAAGGGGGAGTCTTGAAAAAGGCCTGGATATAGGCCTGAATCCGACCACTGGTCTCGGTCATCAGGCGTTGGGTGAGTTCCTGTACGGATTGTTGACCTGTGATGTAGGAGATATATCCTGACAAACCACCGGCCATGAAAATAAGTAAAGTAAATGGAATAACAAGTAAAATTAAAAGAGGCCAACTGCGAATACGAATGAGTGACATCTGGCAAACTCCCATCCCGACAAAAATTGGGCAGCATGCATTCATGGTGTGAATGCTTGGCGGATCCAGGGGTTGGATCATGCATTTTTAAACGATCATGATGGTTTTATCCAGGATTAATCTGGAATGCCAAGTGGCGGATGATTCAGGGTCGGTGGTGTGTTACAGATTGTGTAATATTTCGGTAATTCGGCCTGTGCCATGACACCAGGGACAGGGATCGCATTGTTTTTTTTCATCCAGCACAAAGAGTTGTCCTGAACCGCCGCACTCTTCACAGGTTTCGGCTTCCAAACCGATGGCGTTACCGTGATGGATGGTTTGGGTTGGATCATGCAGCCCCAGGGCGCGGTATCCAAGTGCGGTCAATTCATGGCGGCAGGCTGTTCTTATGGGATGGGTGTTGTCTGCCAGTCGAATCCAGCCATGGGATTGGAGCGAGGCCAGCATTTCAGAGGGCAGAGGGATCATGCTTTTGTCCAAGATGGATTGCAGGCCTTTTTTTTCTCCAGGAGTTGGTTGCATAAACATGTCCGAGTTGAATGGAGTACCCCGGAAGCCTGACGTTGGGCCAAGGATCCGGGGATTTGGGTGTGATGGCGGCCTATATCATGAATGTTTGATGCTTTTTTTCCAGAACAGGATTTTGCCACAAGCCTGGCATTTTTTGATGGTGGCCAAAAAATAGATCAGACCCAGTGTGAAGAAAAGCGGGATGACAATGCGACCAGTGGCGATAATGGGACCAAGCAGCACATCGTTTCGGATCAGTTCTCCGGGATTGTTGTGGATACCATAAATGGTGACGCAGGTCACTCCAATGGCTCCAAAGAAAATCAGAATCAAACTTCCCAGCAAGGGTTTTGTTTTGTGTTCCATGTGTGCCTCCTTATTGAGTTTCAGGCCACTTATAGAGATGGTTTCATTATGGGAAAGACCAAGACAAAAGCAAGGAAAAAATGAATCGAGCATCAAACATCATGTGACAAACAGGCATGTAAGGGGTAACATTTAACAAAGTTCGATTGGATTGAATATCGAATTATCGCAACCGATACGTATCATTTTAATTGATAGAGAATATTGTTTGAAAATGTCTTCCAATGTCAGTCAGCATGTGAACAGAAACGCGGATCAAGATCTGTATCCTGCCGGTGTTTCAAGTCCAGCACTGTTTCTGGCCTGGATGATCGTTGGTGTGATGGCCAGTTTGCCTTCTGCTGCTTTAGAGTCTCATCGAGTGGTTTTGGTTCCCATTGCCGCGATTCCGGCTGTGGCAGCATGGTGGACCCGGTTCCGGGAGGGTGAGAGTCGCTGGCTGGTGCCACTCGGTTTGTTGTGGGGGGTGATTATGGTCTGGAGTCATCAGACCGTGATTCCGAATCTGCCACCGGAAATGGTACGTCAAAAGGTGATCATCCAGGGGGTCGTGACAGACCGCGAGGATCGCAAGGATTCCCAGTTGCTGATTCTGGATGAGGTCGTATCGGGAACATGGCACGCATCGGGTAGGGTCCGTGTCACTTTTTCCAGGCAACGCACGACCGTGATGCCAGGGGATCGGGTACGTATTCCGGTTCGTTTGCGTCCTTTGTCGGGATATCGCAATCCTGGTGGATTTGATTATCGTACCTTTTTGTTGGAACAGGGGGTGATGGCCACAGGGAGTGCCACTGGGCCAGTGGAAAAAATCGGCTCAACTCAAGCCTGGTTCTGGAATCGTTGGCGTCAGGAGATCAGCGATTGGATTGCGGTCACATTGCCCGTTTCCCAGCGCGGGCTTGGCGAGGCGTTGTTGGTGGGCAAACGGGGTCATCTTGAAAGTGATCTGCTGGATGCATTGTTTGTTTCAGGGACGTTTCATCTGGTGGCCATTTCAGGACTCCATTTGACTCTCGTGGGTGGGACGGTGTTTTTTTTGGTGCGTCTGGGCTTGACCCTGATTCCACCCCTTTCCAGGCGTTGGGACATGAAGCGGGCAGCAGCACTGGTGAGCCTGGGGCCGGTCCTGTGTTATTGCTACCTGGCGGGTTGGTCGGTTTCGGTTCAGCGTGCTTTTATCATGGTGGGACTCTTTTTGCTCTCTGTTGTTTGGCAACGCAGACGGCAATCATGGCGGATCCTGGCTCTGTCAGCGATTGCGGTCCTGTCATGGCAACCCTCTCAACTCATGAATATCGGTTTTCAGCTTTCTTATCTGTGTGTCATGGTCATTCTGTTTTTGGTGGACCATTTGCCTGCCAAAACCTGGAAGGAGCGGGTCATTTGGGCCGTTGTTTCTACGGTGTCAATTGGTTTGGTTTTGGCTCCAGTAGAATTATATTCTTTTAATCGTTTTTCTCCTTATGGAATGATTGTAAACTTTTTTGCTATTCCATGGGTTGGGGAATTCTCCACACCCCTTGGCCTGGCGGGCATGGTGATTCACGAATTCTGGCCCAAGGGTGGAGATCTGTTGCTGGGCTGGATGGGGTGGACCCTGGAGATCTATCGTGAATTGATTGAGTGGACGCTCCGGCAGCCTGGTTCCTGGAGTCGTGCTGCTGGTCCCACTTTGCCTGGAGTGGCTCTGTTTTTGGCCGCCGGGGTGGTGGCGGCATCGATCCATCGGCCAGGGGTTTGGTGGTGGAAGCGGGTCGTGATGACGGTTGTGGCTCTGCTGGGTCTGTGGTGGCCACGGGAATTTGTCCCGGATTCCCTTTTGCGATTGATTGTGTTGGATGTGGGACAGGCCATGTCCATGCTGTTGAAAATGCCGGGTGGAGGATGGTCGGTTGTGGATGCCGGGGGAGCGGTGACGCCTCGGTTCAATATCGGGGAAGCGGTGACATCAGCCAGTTTGTGGCATTTTGGGGTGAAACGCCTGGAACGGGTGGTGGTCAGTCATCCGCAACAGGATCATATGTCCGGTGTTGTGCAACTGATGCGCAATTTCCCGGTGGGAAGTTTATGGCTGACCAGAATGTCCATTTCGGAGCGGGAGGATCATTCTGCCATGGATCTTTTGGCAGCTGCCGAACGTTTTCGAGTACCGGTACGTTTTTTTGATGGGCCACAGGAGATCCGGGAGGGTGCCGGGGTCTTGCGGATTCTGCCTCCTCTTCAGTCGAAACGGGCCGTCAAGCTCAATGATCGCTCTTTGGTAGTGGAGATTGTTTATGGTCAGCATCGTTTTTTGTTGACCGGGGATATGGAAAAAAGAGAAGAGGCTTGGCTTGTCTCCCAAAAGGCGTTGCAACCCGTGACGGTGTTGTTGGCTCCGCATCATGGCAGCCTGACCTCATCGAGTCATGCGTTTGTACAGGCGGTTCATCCTGAGCATGTGGTGTTCAGTGTGGGGCAGGATAATCAATGGGGTTTTCCAAAACCGGAGGTGGTGCGTCGATGGCGGGAAATCGGTGCCCGATTGTGGCGCACGGATCAGGATGGGGCTGTGAGTTTTCACAGTGACGGAATGTCGCTGAAGATTACAACTGGAGAATGACTTCGTGTTTCAGTCCCAAAGGTTGGAGATCGGAAGCATGGGCGATGGTCCCGCCGAGAGCCAGCAGGGCTTCCAGATAGGGTGAGGCTGCTTTGGGAAATTCCGGTTTGTGGGAGGTGAGGTGATAGAGGGTTGGCAGGTGGTTGCATCCGGCCAATCCGGCTGCCAGGCGTGCGGCTTCCAGGAGCTGGGCTGGCTGGTGATCCGGCATCAGGATGGCAATGGATTTTTTTGGGTTTTGGCTTGGGTGCGCAGGCCAGTGCAGTTCCGGGATGGAAAGGGTATGGGTGCTGCGTCGGATCATGCCCCCCAGATTGGCCAGACCACCTGGCAGAATGCCGGGTGTTGGCGTGGGGCC
>JAMOBH010000550.1:0-1679 GCA_039908085.1 Magnetococcus sp. YQC-5 | reverse complement strand
GCGATAAATCGCAAACAGGTGATTGCGGTAACACCAGGCGCGCAAGGCCAGGATGGCCCCATAAAGATGGCCCACACCTTCCAGGGTGGCCATGGCAGAGCGTGCCAACCAGGAGACGGGACGTTGACGCCCATCCAGCCAAGGAAGAATATGAGAAAAATTCAATGTTCAACAATCCCACGAATGGCCGTGATGGTCCGTTCCAGGGCACCGATATTGGCTGGAATCACACCACGGGCGGCATCACTCATGCGTTGATGGAGGTCTGGGGTTTCCAGGAGGGTGACAGCCTGGTCGTAAAGTTCTCCAGGGGTTTGGATGCGTACTGCTCCCCCAGCCTGGATCATCTGCTCGGAGATATCCGGGAAATTGAATGTATGGGGTCCAAACAGCACCGGGACACCATGTGCCGCAGCTTCGAGCATGTTCTGTCCCCCATGGGGCACGAGCGTGCCGCCGATGAAAACCAGGTGGGCATAGTGGTATAAACCGGCCAGCCAACCGATCTCATCGACCAACAGGATGGGGTGTCTCCAGGTTCCCTTGGTCTGGGAGAAGCATTGAAAATCCAGCCCTCGTTTGCGCAGAAGCGTCATGATTTCAGGTGTTCTTTCCGGGTGGCGGGGAACCAGGATCAAACGCAAAGCCAAAGGGCGTGCCAGGAGTTTCTGAAAGACTTCCAGGAGGATTTCCTCTTCGCCAGGGTGGGTGCTGGCTGCAATCCATACGGGTTGCCCTGGAGCAGGCAGTCGTTCTGCCAGGAGTTGCATATGGGTCGGGTCTGGTGGGCGCAGGGCTTGATCGTATTTGAGATTACCCACCACAGTCACGCGCTGGGGTGGGGCACCCAGGGCGATCAGGCGTTCGGCGTCTTGGGGGGATTGCATAAGGTACAGGGTGCCGTCAGGTAAAAAATGGCGCATCAAGCTGCGGATTCTATGATAACCTCGAAAAGATCGAGGAGAGATGCGACCATTTACAACCATGATCGGAATGTTTCTCTTGGCAAGGGTTCTGAACAGGCCTGGCCATAATTCGGTTTCCATGATGACCACGAAACGTGGGCGGACGGCATTGATCACAGGGGTGAGGCAAAAAGGCAGGTCAAGCGGGAGATAAAAGAAGGCCTTGGCCCAAGGAATTTGTTGTCGTGCCACCTTCTGTCCACTTTTGGTGACCGTGGAAATGACCAGCTCATGACCTGGAAAGGCAGTCAGCAACTGGCTTGCCAATTCGCGGGCCGCCATGGTCTCCCCTACGGAAACCGCATGCAACCAAATACGGCGGGCATCAGAGGTATCTGGTTTGGCATTTGGGGAGGCGTCATGTGATGGGTTGCATTCCGGGACACGCCATCCGAGTCGTTCCCTGACAGTTCCCCGGTATTTTGAAGTGGCAAAATAACGCCAGATCCAAAGGGGCAGGGTCATGAAAATGATAAAAATCAGGAGAATGTAGTACAGTATATGCATTGTCTTGGGATTTGACGGTGAATGATCCATTGTGAAAAGTGGAAATCAGTGTCCAGGTTTGGGTGTAAGGTCCATAGGTCAATTGCGACTCATGGTACAGTGTGATATGTTTTGCTGGTATGTCAAAGAAAATGTGATCAATGCCACGGTTGGGTGGTTGGGTTGCGGCCATTTCTGGGGAGGCGGTGAACCGCCTCCCCAGACCCC
>JAMOBH010000549.1:0-1681 GCA_039908085.1 Magnetococcus sp. YQC-5 | reverse complement strand
ACCGCTGTAAACTCGGCAAAAGCCCAACGGCCAAACCTGCCCAGGTTGTTCACCCCTGGCACCCAATAAACCTGCATGGTATTGGCCTTCTCCTGGGCATCCTCGCCCCGGAATCCCTTGATCTCCACCACCAGATTCAGAGGATCGTCGTGCCCATCATTCACCTGCACAATAAAATCTGGCAGATATTTTCTGCGGGTGGAGCCCATGAGATACGGCACTTCCAAGCCAAGCCCCTGGTTTTTGACATAGGCCCGCACCAAAGGGTGGGCTTCTGCCACCCGGCAAAATTCGGCCTCCCAGTCGCTGTCGCACACCACCCAGTTGATGTGACAACGGCGTGGATCGGTCTTCCAACGGGTCTGTTTGGAGGTGGTAAAATGGACGAAACGGGTGGAACCGGTGGGGTTGTAGGGGTCCAGAATCGCCTTGACCGGTCGGTCACCCACCAGGGAGGCGGTAATGGCACTCTTGATCTTTTCACACGCCAGGTCGGCAATCTCCTGGTAGAGCAACTGGGCAGGATAGGTACCGCCAGTGCATTGCAGATAACCACCCTCCAGCCATTGCCGGGTGATCCGCTTGAGTTGGCCGAAAAGATAGAGTTTGGGCTCTTCGCCCGGATCGCGATATTTGGTATAGAGCAGACGTTTGGCCAAGTGGAAAAGAAGGGTGGATTGCCGCATCTCCTGCAAATGTTTCAGGGTCAGATCCACCCCTTCCCCCAGAATGCCCTGATTGCGGGTAATGGATGGACCTACCATGTCAGGGCTGAGAATCAAAGTGGAACCCGAAGAAAACTGGGCCGTCAACAGTTCGTTGGGCAATTCCACCCGGTAGCCTTCAACCCGTGGGAACACAATTTCCAACCCGTCCCGATCGGGCCGTACAGCCTGCACACGGATGGTCTCCCGGGGCGGAGCCGGTTTGGCCACTACCGGTGTCGCGGTAAAATCGAAGGGAATGCCCAACACGTCGGCATATTCCACATTGAACAGGCCGTCCTCGTTGAGATCATAGGATTGTCGGCGCAAGGCGCGCCCCACCACCTGTTCGCAGAGCAACTGGGTGCCGAAAGCCCGCACCCCCAGGACATGGGTAACGGTGTTGGCATCCCATCCTTCCGTCAGCATGGAGACCGAGACCACACAACGGATGGACTCTCCCAGTTGGCCCGGTTTGCCTACAGTGTTCATCACCTCCCGCAGCAAATCGGCATCGCTCAGGTTGTCGGCAGCCTGCCGGTCACCCGTGCGGGCAACCATCTCCCTGCGAAAACGGTCGATCTCATCCGAGGCCATGCTCCGAAAGTCGGCATCCAGTGCCTCGCCGGAATCCAACTGCGCACTGTCGATCAACAGGGTTCTCGGTCTGGGCAGTCGGGTACCATGCTCGTCATAGTTCCGAAACAGCTCCAGCCGCCCAGCGTTGTAGGTGCTCTCCCCCTCTTCCCCCTCCTGGTTGAAACCGGCGATATAATCGTGGACCAATTTGGAGGTCGAGGTGTTGTTGCAGACCACGATAAAGACGGGTGGCACCGTAACGCCCGCACCCTGCCACATGGCAAAGGTATTTTGATAATGGCCGTAGAGGGCTTCCAGAGCGGTTTGCAGTTCTGTCGGCAGACTGAGGGGGTCCAGCGTCTTGCCAGAGGTTCCACGCCCTTTCCTGGGCATTTTTT
>JAMOBH010000008.1:0-35848 GCA_039908085.1 Magnetococcus sp. YQC-5 | reverse complement strand
CCGGAAAAAATGACAAAACGCTTAGCAAGCAATCCGTTGGATTCGGATGGAAAGAACCGGCTGACATCAACACCTTGCATGATGTAACGCACGTTGGTCAGGCTGTATTGTTCCGTGAGAACCTGTTCGTTCCAACGGGATCCTGTGATCACCAAGGGGAGTTGTCTGGCCTTGGAGATGGCCACAGGAGCCAGATTGGCGGATTCAAAAAAGGTGACGCCAACGACCGCCCGGCCAGAAAAAGAGATGGGGGAGAAAGCAAACCTGCCATCTGTATGATGCAGCAACAGGGTATCAGCAGCATGAATCATGGCTTCTGGATGACGAACAAGAGAGGTGATTGTTTCCTGGGAGTGTTCCAGTACCGGAAGCAGGAGAGCCATTTCCAAGGGATGCAAGGCCAATCGGCCTGGTGTACGCAACAACAGAGGGCGGATCTCACGCCGCAACATGGCAAAAACCAGATTGAGTCCATAAATCCCCCAACCATGGTAGTGCCCCAGGGACCAGGAGAGAGCCATCTGTTGGTTTGGCATGATGTGTTTCCACCATAATAAAGAGAAACCAGACTTGAGAGGATAACAGATTCACTTGCAGGAATGAAGATTCTCTCTTCTGTTTCAGTTTTTCTTTCTGTGATTGACTTTTTTTGCTCAAGGCTTCATCTTCTAATGATGTGATCATGGCAGGACCGGATCCCTCCGATCCTATTTCACCCACACGGAGAACACACACCATGCTGCAACCCTTTGCCCATTTGAGTCCAGACCAGCGACGTGCCTTGAGCATGTCGGATCTGATCGGTCATGCTGAAACATTAAGAATGCATGGTCAAATCGGTTTGGCTGCGGAGTTGTATCAAGAATGGTTGACGCACAATGCTACACATCCGAATCTTCATTTTATTTATTACAACCAAGGGGTGGTATTGCTTGAATCCAACGATTTGACAGGGGCCAAACAGGCCTTCAATGAAGCCATTCGGTGCCAACCTGATTTTTTTCCGACTTATATCAATCTGGGGAATGTGCTGGAACGTCTTGGCTCTCCGCAAGAGGCGGCAGAGTGTTGGCGACAAATCGTCAATCGCACGCCCAATGTGAATGCCGAAACTATTGGTTATAAAACCTCTGCGCTCAAACAGATTGCCCGCGTCAAAGGCATGGAAGAGGCTGAAATCGCACTGCAACAAAGCCTGGAAATCAATCCACATCAACATGAAGTCATCGAACATTGGATCAACTGGCGACAAGTACAATGCAAATGGCCGGTCATTGTTCCGTTTGCCCAGTGTGACAAGTCCCTCTTGATGAAAGGATTTGCTCCGCTTTCGATGGCGGTTTATACCGATGATCCTTTGTTGCAGTTAAGCAATGCCTGCATGTACCACAAATCGGAAATCGGTCAACCCCAACCCACGTTTCAGCATACCCATTCAACCTTGCTTGCCACGCCTTCCACCCGTCCCAGAGTCGGTTATCTCTCTTCAGATTTGCGTGTACATGCAATAGGTTATTTAATGGTGGAACTGTTTGAACTGCATGATCGCAACCGGGTGGAGGTCTTTGTTTATTCCATTGGTCAACAATTTGAAGATCCGATCCGCCAACGAATCAGAACCGCTGTTGAACATTGGCGAGATCTTTCGGTCATGACAGATGTTCAGGCTGCTGAACAGATCATCGCGGATCGTATTGAAATTCTGGTTGATGTAAATGGTTATACGCACAGTGCCCGTACCAAATTATTGGCCATGCGTCCTGCGCCGGTCATCGTCAACTGGCTGGGATATCCAGGAACCATGGGATCACCTTATCACAATTACATTATTTCGGATGGATTCATTATTCCAAAAGAGCATGAAATCTATTATTCAGAGCATGTGATGCGGCTGCCTTGTTATCAGCCGAATGATCGCAAGCGGTATGTGGTGGAGCATCGACCTTCACGCCAGGAGGTTGGTCTGCCAGAAAACGTGATCGTGTATGGCTGTTTTAACAGCATCAAGAAAATCACGGCATTCACCTGGAATCTGTGGATGCGTATTTTGCGGGAAGTCCCGGACAGTGTGTTGTGGCTGTTGTTTGAAAGTGATCAGGTCAAGGAACGTATGCTGGAACTGGCTCGTCAACAGGGCCTTGGCTCAGACCGGGTGTTGTCTGCGTCGCGGATGGTCAATCATGAACATATGGCGCGCTATCCTCTGGTGGATTTGATGCTGGATTCGGCCCCCTATGGCGCGCACACCACAGCCTCGGATGCGTTATGGATGGGGGTGCCGATTTTGACTTTTGCAGGACTCAGCTTTCCGGCGCGGGTTTGCGGCAGCCTGGTCAGAGCAGCTGGACTGGCCGAATTGGTGTGTGACACCCCGGAGGCGTATGTGACCCGCGCTGTGGAACTCGGACGCAACCGGGAATTGCTCCGGGTTTATCGTCAGCGACTGCTTGTGCAACGTGATAGCTGTGTTTTGTTCGATACCCCCTCTTTGACAACGCATCTGGAGGGATTGTATCACCAGATGTGGGCTGATTTCCGACATGGTACGGTGCCTCGTCCTGATTTGAGCAATCTTGATCTGTATCAGCAGATCGGCATTGAGTTGGATCAGGAAGGTTCCTGGTTTTTGACACCAGCGAATCTGACCAAGGCATACATGGAAAAATTGTTGCAGAAAGATCAGTTATATTTTATACGCGATGATCATAGATTATGGTCGAATGAGGTGCGCCATCACCATGCGGTTAGCAAACGACATTTTCTCGATACGGTTGTGCGACTGGATGATGCCGATAATCTGGATGCCTTCTTGCAATTCGTGCAAGAAAAGAATCGGGATCCACAGGAGATGATGGTTGCACTTGAGGAGGTGTTATCTAATCATCGGGTGCGCGCCGCTTATATTTTGGCCATGTTGTTGGCCAATTCGGGCTATCGTACGCCGGCCATGGCCCTTGCGTTGTGCCTGGGGGGATTGTTGTTTGGCAATCCGATGGAAGAAGCTCGCGGGCTGGAATATTGGCCAGACCAGTTGAAAACCCTGTCGGTGGCGCAAAAAAACACGCTCTCCAAGAAGATCCTTGTTCCAATATTGAATCTCCTGCACACGGATCTGTTTGTCAACACGGATCCAACCGGATTGCGACGTTTGCAATGGATCGTGCAATCCGCAATCGGTGAGGACCAAGATCCGTAACGGAGCAAAAAAAATATGGATATTAATAAACACATAAGCTACTGGTGTATTGGTTCTGAAGAGGATTGGGAAATGGCCGAAATCGCCATGGAAAAAGGAAAAATTCGTCACAGTCTTTTTTTTACTCATTCAGCCATGGAAAAACTCATCAAGGCTCATGTGATGCGGGTAACTGGCGACCTGCCACCAAAAATCCATAATCTGTTGATCCTCATGAAACGGGCCAATCTCCCCATCGAGCAAAATATCAACGAATGGCTCACTGAATTGAACAGCTATTGCCTGGAAGGGCGATACACCGATCAAGCAATCCCACCGCCATCATTACAAAAGGCTGTCAAAATCATGCAACAAGCCCAGGAGTTACGGACATGGTTGC
The DNA here is from genome assembly GCA_039908085.1 of Magnetococcus sp. YQC-5. Classification (GTDB taxonomy): domain Bacteria; phylum Pseudomonadota; class Magnetococcia; order Magnetococcales; family Magnetaquicoccaceae; genus Magnetaquiglobus. The sequence goes on along the minus strand of JAMOBH010000008.1, from coordinate 32,273 downwards.
TCAATCAATTATAGAAGCAGTACAAAACTATATTCGCGTCTTGCTGGATGATGGTCTTCCTGTGGATTTCGCTGTATTGTATGGCTCTTATGTGCGAGGAGAAGCCACAGAGTGGAGTGATATCGATGTGATGGTGGTTTCACCTTTATTCGAGCCACCTAAGTGCCGTGAAGACATCAATCGTCTTTGGCACGCCACTTTGCGGGCAGATGAACGCATTGAACCCATTGGAGTTGGTTCGAGACAATGGCAGGAAGATGATGGCATTCCCCTGATCGAAATCGTCCGGCGTGAAGGACAAATCATTCATGCATCATTGACATGATTTACCGATTGATTTATCCGCAGACAAGGAGTCCGCATGATGTTGTTCAGGGTTGAAAATGCCATTCCAGTCATGCGACATGCACTGAATATTACGGATCTGGTCGCCTGTGCCGAACTCTGGATTGCCAACGGCGAGATCGAAAAAAGTGTTGATCTTTACCGGGAGTGGCTGGATCATAATAGCGAGCATCCTTTGCGCCATTTTGTTTATTATAATTATGGCGTTCTCCTCACCAAAACAGGCCATCAGCTGGCGGCCCATGAGGCTTATGGTGAGGCGATCCGATTGCATCCAGACTTTTACGCAGCTTATATCAATCTTGGCACTGTACAGGAATCCCTGGGCATGCCAGAGGCTGCTCTCGCCAGTTGGCAACAGGTCGTGGATCGATTGTCCGATGTCCATCCTGAAACGCTTGGCTACAAAAACACCGCCTGCAAGCAGATTGGCCGAGTCCTGGCCGCACCAGAAGTCGAAGTCGTCTTGCGACAAAGTCTGGAACTTTTTCCACATCAACACGATGTGATGGAACATTGGATCAGTGCCAGGCAATATCAATGCAAATGGCCCCTCATCCAGCCTGTTGGTGCATGCGATAAAGCTCATTTAATGAAAGGTTTTGCGCCTTTGGCATTGTCTGCCTATACAGATGATCCCATGTTGTTGCTGGCTACGGCCCATATGTACAACAAAACGCAAATCGGTCAACCTCCGATCCATTTTCTGGATTCCCACAAGGCATTGCTGGAGGCTCCATCCCTTCGTCCCAGGATCGCCTATATTTCTTCTGATTTTCGCATGCATGCGATTGGATTTTTGATAACTGAAGTTTTTGCATTGCATAATCGTGCCAATGTAGAAATTTTTGTCTATTATACCGGTCGTCCGGTACAAGATATGTTTCAATGGCGGATTCGAGCCGCAGCAGAACATTGGCGCGACATTTCCACCCTGACAGATGAAGAGGCTGCCAAGCAAATACTTGCCGACAGGATTGAAATCATCGTTGATATTAACGGTTATACCGAAACCGCCCGCATGAAACTGCTGGCCATGCGTCCTGCTCCGATCATCGTCAATTGGCTGGGGTATCCAGGGACGATTGGCTCTCCGTATCACAATTATCTGCTGGCGGATGCCTTTCTGGTGCCCCCGGAGCATGAGATTTTTTATTCGGAAACCGTGTTGCGTCTGCCCTGTTATCAGCCGAATGATCGACAACGCCAGGTTGCCCAGCATCGGCCAACGCGGGCAGAGGTCGGTTTGCCAGCGGATGTCATGGTATACAGTTGTTTCAACAGCGTCAGAAAAATCACGGCAATGGTCTGGAAGCTTTGGTGTGAAATCTTACGGCAAGTGCCAGGGAGTGTTTTATGGTTATTGTTCGAGAGCGACACGGTCACAATGCACCTGACCGAATGGGCCAAACAGCAGGGAATTGATGAAAAACGGTTGATTTTCGCACCCATGCAACCAAATCACATCCATTTGGCCCGCTATCCCCTGGCAGATCTGGTATTGGATACCTGGCCTTACGGGGCGCATACGACGGCCTCGGATGCGTTGTGGATGGGGGTGCCGGTTTTGACAGTGGCTGGACTTGGGTTTGCGTCGCGGGTTTGCGGCAGCTTGGCCAGTGCTGCTGGAATGGCAGAATTGATCTGTGCCACCCATGAAGAATACGTGATGCGCGCTGTGGAACTTGGGCACAACCGGGCGTTGCTCAAGACCTATAGAGAAAGAGTGCTGGCCGGAAGAGATACCTGTGTTTTGTTTGACACACCTTCACTGGTCACCCATTTGGAACAGCTTTTTTTCAAGATGCGGGCGGATTTCCACCAGGGCCGGGTGCCTCGTCCTGATTTGACCAATCTCGATCTTTACCAGGAGATCGGCATTGAACTGGACCAGGATGGCAACCGGATAGCTGAAACAGTACAAAACCTGACTGCGGCCTATCTGGAAAAACTGAAGCAAAGAGATCAGCTCTGTTTCATACCAAATGACAACCGATTGTGGACACGTGAGGCACAACGTCAAGCCCATGGATCCCAATTTTTGGCCAGGATCATCATGCTGGATGAGGCTGGCGACCTGGAGGCGTTGTTGCGATTCGTGCAACATCCAAGACATGATCTTGTCGAGATGATTGATGCCGTTGCCGCAGTATTGGCTCAAGGGCGCGTGTTGGCGGCTTATCTTCTGGCCATGCTGTTGGCCAATGCTGGTCAGAGTACACCAGCCATTTCCATTGCATTGTGTGCGGGGGGCATGCTCTGCCGGAATCCCTTGGAAGAGGCGCGTGGATGGAATGCGTTGCGTGTCCAGGTGCCGTTGCTTCCCATGGAGACGCGCTCTCATTTGTATCACTCTTTGATTATTCCCGTGACCCAGATGTTGCAAACGCTCTGGCATGAGCCGACAGAACAGAATCCTGTTTGGCGTTTGCATGCAATATGGAGTTTTGGCGCAGAACAAGAAGAATGGCACTCTGCGTCACCAATGTTTCAGAGCATGATTGCCCAGGATGGGATGACCCCAAAGGTCACGCCACAAGAGTGGCGACCACGGGCCAGAGATCATTTTCAAATTGTCATGTGCGTTGCGCTGGGTTCTGCCCATTCAGAGGGCTTTCGTGAGTTGGCGGAAACGCTGCAATATGGTTTGCAGGCATTGGGTTATCAAGCGAAAATCACTCAGAATACCTTTTCCATGACTGATCGAAATATTATTCTGGGGGCGCATTTGATGCATAACCTGTTCAGTGCGTCAGAATTGGAGATGTTGCCTGCCGATACGGTTTTGTACAACACCGAACAGATGGATGTTGACTCTTTGGCCATGAAGTCCGAATTGTTACGTTTTATTCAGCGTTATGAAACGTGGGACTACAGTTTGCGCAATATAGAGAGGTTGCGACAGGCCGGGATCACCACCTCTTTGCGTTATTTGCCAGTTGGTTATGTCCAGGAACTGACGCGCATTCCACGGGCTGAGATTGAAGATATTGATGTTTTGTTTTACGGATCCCTTTGCGCACGACGCATCGTGATTTTGGATGCTTTGCGACAATCTGGTGTCGTGGTTCATCACGCATTTGGTGTCTATGGTGCCCAGCGGGATGCACTCATCAGTCGAGCAAAAATAATCTTAAATATTCATTTTTATAGTGCTGCGATTTTTGAATCTGTCCGGGTCTCTTACCTGTTGGCCAATCGAAAAGCAGTCGTGGCCGAGTGCGGTCCCACTACCGAAATGGACCCAGGGTTGCGTGATGGTGTGGAACTGGCTGATTATGAAGGGGTGGTTGCGGCCTGTTTGGCGTTGTTGCAGGATGAACCCAGACGTCGCGCATTGGAACAACGGGGATTTGAGTGTATTTCACGTCGCGCAGAACCGCTGCTGTTGCAACAAGTATTATTATAAGTTGTATGGCATGCCCTTCGGGTAAAAGTCAAAAGCAAAGTCAAAACCCTGGGGGATGAATCCCCCAGACCCTCTCTTTTTTTTTAATATTAAAAAAAAAGGGTGGGGGGTTTGGGGGGCGGTTCACCGCCCCCCAAGGTTTTTGTCATTTTTTACTTGCATGCCAGAGATTGGCGAGTTCATCAGCCAGCCCCTGATTGCCCGCATCCAGGAAAAGTTTTCTGGTGGACACAAAAATCTCTTCGGAGAGTGTACCATTGCGAGCATGTTGAAACAGAGTGTTCATCATGGCGATCACATCTGGTGAGACACTTGAAGTTTGTTCATTGTGTGGTGTCATAGGCACTTCCCAATAGACGCCAATAGCACCGATAGGGATGATGGGTGCCTGGATGGCATGTTGTGCGCGAAAATCATTGATGGCCTGAACACACCCAAACAGATTGGAATCATCCACCACCACATAACCACCTGGAGAGACTTTGTGATAGAGGGCATTCAATGCTTCAAAGGTGGATTCGTACAGATCGCCATCCAAGCGCAAGATGGCCAATGCTTGAATGGGAGCGGTTGGCAAGGTTTCATGAAACCACCCATGCAGAAAACGGACCTGCTGGTCCAGCAAGCCGTAACGGACAAAATTTTTCTGCACCTCGTCGATGGAAACGGCCAACTGGGAAACTTGATACAGGTTGTTGCCATGATCAACAGGATATTTGACCGCATCCGGCTGGGGTAGTCCGGCAAAGGAGTCTGCGACCCAGACCGTGCGATCATGACAATCATAAGCTTTCAGTATGCCACGCAGATAAATGCAGGCTCCTCCTCGCCAGACACCGGTTTCGATAAAATCTCCTGGTATTTGTTTGCGCAACACTTCGCTCGCCAGGAAACGCAGATTTTGCATTCTTTCCTGCCCAATCATGGTCAAAGCATTTTTGGGCCAATCAGCCCCAGTCGCCCGCCAAGAGGGATTGTAGTGTCCATCAGAGAGTGGATACATGGGGGGATCCTCATAGAGCATGCCTGTCAGACTCTGTTCCAACAAATCCAGATAGGCGTCGCGCAAATGGATCAAGTGTGCGGCGTTCGTATCTTGAAGATTATTTTGAATTGTACCCATTCTATACATACTCCATTTGTTTTGTTGATATTGATTCATCTTGCGGCCTGCATGTTTTGCTGATGGAGATACTCGTGAAGGGGATTGCTCCCATATCCCAAATCACCGCACCAACCCAACGCACCCCTCACAATCAATCATTTCAACCTGAATCCGTTACAATCAGCCATTTTCAAAGCAGGGATCCGCCATGATTGCCCATTCCATCGCCATCATTCCTCACCGAAAGGATTGAAAATGGTCAGAATCCCTTCAATCACCTGTCCTTCTTGAAGATCTTCCGTGTACAGGGTAGAACATTTCATGGATAGGGCCGCCGACACGACCAAGCTGTCAAAATAGCCAAAACCATAGCGTGCGGAGAGTGTCAAAGCGCGTTGAATATCGGCAACTTCGACCTTGTGAATGGAGCGTCCCGCAGCAACATCCTGAATCGCCGCAGCAACGGAGGTATGGGGCAGTCGGAATTTTCGGATCAACACATTGGCCAACTCATTCAAGTTCTGAGTGCTGCAACAGGAACCTGGTCGTTGCAACAGATCGCGGGCGCGCCGACGCTTTTCCGGCTCCGTCCCGGAAAAGGCGTAGACCAGCACATTGGTATCCAGAAACAGTTCACCGGGCATTGGCCTGCTCCCGGTCGAAACGCCATCCACGGGTATCCAGAACAGGCAGATCACCCGATCCGCATTTCGTCTCCTGGACCTCTTGCCCCACAGCATGCCGCTGTTCCAGAAACAGGACAAAATCCAGCACCCGATCCACCAAATTTTCGGGCAATCGTTTGACTTCGGTATAAATGCGTTCGGCAGTATTCACGGACAGCTCCTTTCACCCGATCATCTGTTTGAGTTCCTGTAAATCCTGCATGATCTCTTTAGTACGTATCCATTTCGATGAAGTCGAAATTGGGCAACATGTTGATATTATGCGAAAATTTTGCATTTCGCAATTGCGACAAATTTTTTTATTTTCAAATGGTTAGTCAATTTCACTTCAGCGAAGTGGATACGTAGTTGTCCGCATTCCCCGGAATGCCAAAAACGTCTTCAAGAGAATGGGCATCCAGTACTCGGTCGGTCCAAAGTTCCAGTGTATTCATATCCGCCGCATTCAATTTTTCACGGATTGATGTGGATAAATCGCCAAAACGTCGCGTCAATAAACGCAAAAGAATTTTTGTAGCCTCTTTCTTTTCGCCTTCCTGGCATCCATCCCGATGTTCTTGTTCCAAGCGATGCTCAAACTTTGGTCTGGAAAAAAGTTCATCATCGGGCGTTGCATCTACCATGGAATCAAACCATGCCTTCCCAAACTGGATAAGATAATCGGATGTGACCCCTTCCATCTCTGGACTATTCAATGAACCTTTCATGAGTAATCTCCACAAACTAGTAGTAATTTGACCAAATGAAACGGAGAGCTTGTTCAACCCTGTCTGTCTGATCGTCTCAAACGCCTTTTTTCGTTCTTCCAGACGACTGGCAAAGCACTTCAAAGGGGCGTTGTGGGGTTCATTCGCCAGTTCGTTCAACAGGATCAAGCGAATCATGCCACCCCAATAGGGTTTGCTTTGATACACTCCGTTTGGCCCAACGGGTTCAAAGACAAATCGGTCCAGATATTCCTGTCTTGGAGTGATGGCACTAATGATGACGCTCCGTAATGGATGCCGTTCCAGCTTTGCAGTCTCCAGATACGAGGTATCATGCATTGAAAGCCAAGTGAGTGTCTTTTCGGTCAGGCTTTCAGTGATCTTGAGTTCTGCCAGTATGTGGCTTGCATCCAGTTCACGCAATCCATCCGCCAGAAGCAGGCGTTGTTCTTCTGTCCTGCCTCCTTCTTTCCTCTGAATCAGGATGATGTCCGCTTTGGGCTGGGATACAATCACCGGAACCTCCCAACGCACTTCAATGCCGACGGGTTCCAGCAGACTCTTCAGCGTTTCGCCGACCAGACAGTGCCAACAGGTTTTTGTTCCATCCTTATCCAATTCGGTTCTTTCCCTCTGTTTTTCTGTTTCAACAAGCTTGGTGTTTTTTGTTTTGGCGGATGTTCTACGGGGTGTTTTTCGTACTATATGATTAAAATTGATAAAAAATGAAAAAAAATTTTTTGGCTCCGCCGGGCAAAGAGGGGAAGTCTCCCCTCTCTGCACTACTCCCCTCTCAAAGCATTCAAATCATCAAAGCACCGAAGTATCATTGCCCGCCTCTAACGGGCCAGACATAGTACATGAACGTCTTGCCGTTGTAGTCGACGCTACCGTTGTAGAGGTACACGAGCCAGGCGTTGGTCGTGGTGTTGGTGTAGGTCGTACTCGACCAATAGTAGTCGGACTGGGCACCAACAAATACGCCACTGTTTTTCCAATCTATGTAAATCTGTAATTCATCCTTCGTAAGCAACCTCCACTGGCCTGCCGTAGACCCATCTGTCAGACCACACTCTCCACTTTTCAAAGCAGCCACTTTCGATAGGGCTGCATCCCAAGTTTGTTTTCCAAAGCAATTGGCATTCTTCAAACCAATCAAACCTGTTTTCGTGTCTGTAATTGTCCCATCACCATTATCACACAATACAGACGAACAAGATTTAGGCTTGATTTCCAAAGAAGCCACACTTTCTCCAACCGGAGTCACGGAGGTCATCGAGAAAAAATACTGGGTGCCTTTGGTCAACCCGGTCACCGTGTAGGGGCTCGTCACCCCTGTGACAGCTTTGCCATTGGCCTTGGAGGCATAATTATTCGCATTGACTCCCGTCTCTGTCGCATAGTAGAGATTATAGGACGTGGCTCCTTTGACGGCATTCCATGTGACTGTCGCTTGCCCAGAACCATTGAGATTGATGGTGACATTTTCAGGCATGGTATAAGCTTTAAGTAAAGTGTCCGCAGCTCCAGCCGCAGATTGCTTGACGGTATTCATGGCGTAAGGGGCAGAGGTCATCTCCATCCGTGGCGTCATTTCACTGTCTGTATTGACTTGCATGCTTAAATAATAAGCCTTGTCAAATGCCAAGGTGGCCAATGAAGTCGTCTTGCCCAAAATGACTTTGAAAGTGCCATCCACGATGGTCACACTTGAAAGGGTCTCCTCCCATAGTTTTGTCCCACCTGTGGCGGCATCATAAATTCGGAAGGTGAGAGTGGTTGGACCGTTGACGCGCACTCCCTGTGCGGTCTTTAATTTTCCTTGATAGGTCATGGTGGCCGGTGGTGCGGCATTCAGGGTTGTACCGATAAAAAAAATGAATCCAGCAATCATTAGCAAAACTGAATAAATTTTCATAGACTGTTTCCTTGTGGTTGTTGACACATTCGAGGTTGCAGATGGCCATTTGTCTGTCGGCACAGCTTTTTTTCTGGCATTGTGAGCAATTTCGTTTGTATAATCAAGCACCAAATTTAATTTTTTTGCATGGCTATTTTGACAAGATAATGCTTTTTGATTGATTCTTTTTATTTGTTGCGTCTGTGGCCCCATAGACTGGTATTGTATAGGAGTTGCCTGGGTCACGATTCACCCAAAAAATATTGAGGAAAGAATTGAGTTGGATAATAATGGAACAAAGACCTGCTGGCACTGTCTGGTCGGCGCAACGCTGAAGAGCCTTCTGGAACCCGTCGGCATCGAAGTTCGTTGGGAGGTTCCGGTTGTGTTGTCCCAACCCAGGGCGGACATCATCATGATTCAGCGCAAGGAAGCAGGCCGAACAGAAGAACAACGTCTACTCCTGGCGGATGGACTGCGGGATTTGGATGTAAGCCACATCCTGGCAGAACTGAAGATTACCGAAAGTCTGGACGAAAAGACACTCTCATGGATTTCAATGTACGATACATTATATCTTGAGACTGCCCATCTGGAACGGCATCAATTACAGAGTGTCATTATAAGTGCCATCACTCCAAGACGGGAATATCTCGAACGGTTTGTTTTCAAGCCCGTTGGTCTGGAAGGTGTTTATGAGAGTACACCCTGTTGGGGAGGCATGATTCGCTTGATTTTTCTGAACGAGCTGGCGGATAAACCCCACAACGCCCCTTTGAAGTGTTTTGCCAGTCGCCAAGAAGAACGAAAAAAAGCATTCGCTACGATCAAAAATACAGATTTATTTAAATTGTCTGTTTCGTTTTGTCAAATTACGACCAGTTTATGGAGGTTACTCATGAAAGATTCATTGAATAGTTCAGAAATGGAAGAGATCACGCCGGATTACCTTATCCAGTTTGGGAAGGAATGGTTTGTTTGGATGGTGGACGCAATGCCAGACGAGACCCTTTTTTCCATGCCAAAGTTTGAGCATCGCTTGCTGCAAGAACATCGGGATAGCCGTCAGGCAGAGGCCGCAGCCATGCTCTTCAAACAGATATATCGTAAATTTGGCCCAATTCCAGAATGGACAACCAAAAAAGTGAAATCAGCCGATCCGGAAATGATTGAAACATGGGGTGAAAATTTAATATTTGCCAATTCTCTGGATGATGTTTTTGCGGCGCGATCAACTGCACTTTGAGCAACTCCAAAACAATAAAATACCCCGTTTTTGCCATGACGAGGGTAGGTTTATAGTCTTATGTTTTATTTGTTACAAGTTTCATTGTTGAAATAGGGAGATATTTGATGAGCAATAGAAAGAACTTGCCCGGTTTTGTAAATATTTTTAATATTCTTCATCAAATCATAAGCACATGGACGCTTGGCTTGTTGTCACTCTGCCTGATGGGGTTGACACCGATGCAGGCCAGCGCGATGAGTACTGATCTGTATAGGGCCGACGATCTGATGGCGATTGAAGGAGCCGCAACCATTGGCACGGCATCCTATCAAGCCGATTCTGTATTGGGCACTCAGATCGATGCAGAGATGAGTTCTGTTGCTTATCTGGTGCAAGGAGGATTGATTGGCGATTTGGAGCCTGCCAGTACGACGACCACCACCTCTATTCCAACCACGACCATTTCAACCACGACCATTCCAGCCACAACCACCACTGTTCCAACTGCCACCACATCCATTGCAGGAAAACATCCCCCCACCATCACAGGAACCCCACCCACCACAGCCACTCCTGGTATCGCATACAGTTTCACCCCTGTGGCCAGCGACGCGGATGGGGATCCACTCTCTTTCTCCATCACCAATATGCCGCCATGGGCCAGTTTCAATACAACCACAGGTGCTATCACCGGAACCCCGCCAGCAAAAGATGCCGTTTATGGCACCATCATCCTTTCAGTGACCGATGGTGCGAATACCGTCGCTTTGCCTGCTTTTGATATCTCTGTGGCCAATAGCACCCATCCAACCGTGACCATCATTTATCCAAAGGATGGTTCTGCGTTCAATGTGGCAAACTCTTTGACCGCCATCTCCGGGACGATCAGCGATCCATCCGGTATGCTTAAGGTGGAATTGCAAATAACCGATGGTACGCTTTTTCTGGTTGGTAAAAGTGGTGGATCCCAAGGATTGGTCATCAACAATACATCTTGGGTTCTTGCAGAGACAGCAGATGATTGGAAAAATTGGTATTTCGTGACATCTGGCACCATCTGGCAATCCGGCCAAAAATATACCATTACCGTGCGTGCAACTGACAAAGCCGGACGCTCTGTTTCAAGTAGCAGCCAATTCACTTATACCGACAACATCGTCGTTTCTGGCACCATTGTGGATGGCAGCGGTAAACCGCTACCGAATGTTCTGGTCATTTTTTCCGATGGCACTGATACTTATAAAAGGTCTACTGATACCTCCGGCAATTATACCTGGGAGGTTCCGACAACGGGTTGGTCTGGTACGATCACACCAGACAAACCCGGATATACTTTTGTCCCCCCCAATCTTGCCGCAACCAAGCTCAAAGCCAACCAACTCAACAGTAATTTCACGGCCACGGCCTTGGAATTGGAACAGGATGCCAGTGCCATCATCGTGGCTGGGGGTGATATCAAGGATCACCTCTGGCCCGCCACCAAAAGTGTCGCCAATCTTGCTTATACTGCACTCATCAAAAAAGGCCTCTCCAAAGAAAAGATCCGTTATCTGAGTATTGAAAAAGGCGGCGATAGTGACACACTCTCCAGCTCCAATGCCCTCAAAGAGGCCATCACAATCTGGGCTGCCGACCGTGTCACCAACAAAAAGCCATTGATCCTCTACATGGTCGATCACGGGAACGAAGAAAAATTTTACATGACCAAACCAACCAACAGCGATCCCGACATCGTCACCGCGAAAATGCTGCAAGGTTGGCTGGATACCCTGCAAACCAAAACCGATGCCAAGGTGATTGTGATCATCGATGCCTGTTACTCCGGCAGCTTTCTGAAAGCCATGATCCCACCGTCAGGCAAAAAACGAATAGTCATAACAAGTGCCGGACTTAATGAAAAATCTTATTTTTCTCATGACGGTGCCCTCTCTTTTTCCGGTTACTTCTGGAATAATATCAAACAAAGTAAATCCCTGCTGGAGAGTTTCAACGCCAGCACCGATGCCATTCAGAAATCCAGTACCCCGGAAAATCCACAACATGCCCGCATGGATGCCGACTCGGATGGTGAATATATCACCAGCAAAGACTTGGCCCTCGTCAAAGAGACCTTCCTGGGTGACCCACGCATCATGGCGGGGATCTCCCCGGAAATCACCAAAACCATGGATAACACGTACATGGATGAGGGAGGAACGCCCCCAACCCTCTGGGTCAAAGTCAATCAGGAACCAAAAGACATTCTGCGGGTCTGGGGGGTAATCACGCCACCAGGGGCCAACAGTGAAGGAGAGAATCCCGTCATTCTCGACTTGCCTGCTCTGTTGTTGAAATATAATGCAACCAATGCTCGCTATGAAACCCCGTTTGATGGCACTTGGTCACATGGCAAGTATATTATCACCTTTTTTGCCCAAGCCAATGACAGTGATGGATGGGTTTCGGTGCCCAAATCGGTGACCATTCAGGTGGGTAAGGATTCCTTGGAAGCGGATGACACGCCCACTCAGGCCAAGATTATCGTTGTCAATAATGAAACCCCACAATACCATAATACCCATGCCGCCAACGATGCCGATTGGGTCAAGTTTTATGCCGTGCAAGGCCAAAAATATCAAGTCACAGCCAAGCAACTGGAAAAATTGGCCAACGTGGTCCTGGAACGCTATGACTCCGACGGATCAACCAGGATCGGCAGTGCTGCCAAAGCAGAGATTCCTGGTCAGGATGTCATACTTGCATTTACCGCAGAAAAATCCGGGATCACCTTGATCAAGGCCAAACAATATGAAACCAATAATTTCGGGGCTGAGACGGGATATTATCTGAAAGTCACTTTCCCGGATGCTCCCATCGTGATTCCGTTGATGGCACTGCTTACCAATGCCGACAAGACACTGGTTGCCAATGCCGTGATCAAAACGGGTGGCAATGAAACGGCGATGACGGATGCAAACGGTCAATTCATCCTCATGGCAGACAGTAAAAACAGCACGGTTGACCTGTTTGACAGCACAGGCCAGTCAATCCAGGCCGGAGTTACGGTCAAGCTTTCTGGAAAAACACTCGCTTTGATTTCTGTAACTCCAGTCACCTCGACATCTCCGGTTCTTGATGTGGACAAGAGCGGCACAGTGGATGCCACGGATGGGGTGTTGTTGCTGCGGAAGTTGAACGGTGCCTCCACCATTGATACCGGAGTGGTTCTGCCGATCGGACAGAGCAACGCTACGGTAATATCCGCCATCAACGCCGTTGGCTCCAAGCTGGATGTGGATCAAAGCGGCTCAGTGGATGCAACAGATGGGGTACTGATTCTGAGAAAATTAAATGGCGCATCCACTATTGACACCGGGGTCATGCTGCCATCCGGGCAGACCAACAGTACGGTGAGTACTGCTATTGATGCGATCAGAAAATGATCTATTGTCGTGACATGACTGCTGACCGGCCATGATCCCGGTCTTGGAGTAAAAAAATGATCGAACAAAAAGTTGGACAACGAGGCACAGACGAAGCATTCTTTAAACTCATGACCTTGAGTGGCGATGCCTTGCTCAAGCTTTTGGGCATGGATGCACAAACAGCGGAAACCTACCAGTTTCATGCTACTGTTTTGAAAGAGAAACGTTTGTCCCCGGATATCGAGGGATGGTCTTTGATGTCAGGCAATCAACCACGCGTTTTGTTGGAGTTTCATGGATACGAGGATCCTTATATCCGTTATCGGCTTGCCTCCAAGGTTTTCATGAGTTGTGCGCAGAACAGTTACCATGGCCAGGTACTGGCTGGGATCATTTACACAGGAGAGCCATACAGAAAGGCCGCCTTGTCTTTGACGCCACTTGAGATGCGGGCTGGATGTCGATTCGATGACTGTTTTGTGGAAGTGGTACTTTCTGATTTTTCCGAAGAACAGTTGAAAGCAATCGATCCGCGTCTGCTGGTTTTGGCCCCGTTGACCATGCAAGCGAATAGTGATCCAGAACTGTTAAAAAGAAAAGGTCGTCGATGGTACGATGAAATAAAAGATATATTTCCTGAAAATGCGCGTTCAAAAGCACTTGAAATCATGGGTTTGTTCGCTGTGGCGCAATTTCGCTCATTTACCGTACAGGAGATCATGCAAATGTTCAATTTTGATCCAAATCCAGATTGGTTATTCACAAAAGCATATAACGAAGGCCGCGAGGATGGCCGCAAAGACGCTGAGGCTGGTTTGCTGCTGGAATTGCTTGGCTGCAAATTTGGTCAGCTTGCGGATTCAGTGACTGCGCAAGTGACTGGCGCAGAAAGAGAACTGATCGAAAGATGGAGTAAAAAGCTTCTGTTCGCCAATTCTTTGGATGACGTTTTTGCATCCTGATCGGGCGGTGCAAGCTGGATAGAGTGCCTTCCTGCGGAGGCGGTGAACCGCCTCCCCAGACCCCTCCACCCTTTTTTTTTAATTTTTTTTGATTATACATGTGAACGGTTATGATTTTGGAGTAAAACATGATCGAACAAAAAGTTGGACAACGAGGCACGGACGAAGCATTCTTTAAACTCATGACCTTGAGTGGCGATGCCTTGCTCAAGCTTTTGGGCATGGATGCACAGACTGCTGCAACGTATCAGTTTCATGCTACTGTTTTGAAAGAGAAACGTTTGTCCCCGGATATCGAGGGATGGTCTTTGATGGCAGGCAATCAACCTCGCGTTTTGTTGGAGTTTCATGGATATGAGGATCCTTTTATCCGTTATCGGCTTGCCTCCAAGGTTTTCATGAGTTGTGCGCAGAACAGCTACCATGGCCAGGTACTGGCTGGGATCATTTACACAGGAGAGCAATACAAAAAGGCCGCCTTGTCTTTAACGGCACTTGAGAGGCGGGCTGGATGTCGCTTCGATGACTGTTTTGTGGAAGTGGTGCTTTCTGATTTTTCCGAAGAACAGTTGAAAGCAATCGATCCGCGTCTGCTGGTTTTGGCTCCGTTGACCATGCAAGCGAATAGTGATCCAGAACTGTTAAAAAGTAAAGGTCGTCGATGGTACGATGAAATAAAATATATATTTCCTGAAAAAGCGCGTTCCAAAGCACTTGAAATCATGGGTTTGTTCGCTGTGGCACAATTTCGCTCATTTACCGTACAGGAGATCATGCAAATGTTCAATTTTGATCCGAATCCAGATTGGCTATTCACAAAAGCATATAACGAAGGCCGCGAGGACGGCCGCAAGGACGGCGAACAGAAAGGCCGCAAAGACGGTGAGGCTGGTTTGCTGTTGGAATTGCTTGGCTGCAAATTTGGTCAGCTTGCGGATTCAGTGACTGCGCAAGTGACTGGCGCGGAAAGAGAACTGATCGAAAAATGGAGTAAAAAGCTTCTGTTCGCCAATTCTTTGGATGACGTTTTTGCATCCTGATCTGACAGTGATAGCTGTCTATACTTTGCGCGGCCATCATGGACACTTTTTATGAACCACAAATAAAGCATGGAAAGCACGGAAGAAAAAAAAAAACAGAACCGACAATCCGTTTTTTTTCTATTCCCGTGCTTTTTCGTGTATTCCGTGGTTGAAGATGTTCCGTGGTTCATCAACAGTGTCCATTATAGCCGTGCCGAGCATGGCGCATCTGTGGGAATAAAAATATGAAAATACTATTTGCCAATCCCCCCTGGTGGGTTTCTCAGACGCCCCTCGAATTGACTCCACAGGAGGAGCATTCACTTCTGAATGCTGGTGTGCGTTGTGGTTCCAGATGGCCTTTCACCGCAGAAGGCCGCTCATCCCCGGATCATTTTGTCTTTGGCAGCTATTTGCCCTACCCGTTTTTCATGGGATATGCTGCCAGTTATGTGCAGAAACATGTTGGCGTGACTGTGTGTCTGCGTGACAGCATCGCCCTCCGGGAGTCTTATCGAGCCTTTTTTGATTTTTTGGCGGAAAATCGTTTTACTCATATGATCATGGAGAGTGCAACACCCAGTTGGGAACATGACAAACTGTTGTTGCGAGTCATTGCACAGCGTCACCCGGAACTCCATCTGATCGTCACCGGTCCCATTGCCACCAAAGGGGAGGCCATTCTTTCTGCTGCCCCGGTGCGAACGGTTATCAAGGGCGAATATGAAAAAGGGTGCGTCAAAGCCCTGGCACAAGGCGTCACGGGCGTGATCGATTTTGATCTGCTCTCCAGCGCAGAGATGAATGCCGCACCTTTTCCCTATTATGACGACCTCATCGCCCATCGCTATTGCGATTATTATCCCTGGGGTCAACGGTTTCCCCATGCCCAGGTCTGGAGCAGTCGCGGGTGTCCTTACAAATGCATCTTTTGTGTCTGGCCCGCCACCATGACCGGTAATGACCCGGATGGCCATGGGCATCGGAGCGTGCGTCATTATACCCCGGAATACATGGAAGCCTTTTTGCGTGACCTGATCGGACGCTATCATTATCAATCCATCTATTTTGATGACGACACGTTCAATCTGGGGGACCGTCATGTCCTGGCCATGTGTGATGTCATGCGCCGTATCGGCTTGCCATGGTCCGCCATGTGCCGACCAGACACCATCAAAATGTCTACTTGGAATATCATGAAGGAGAGTGGTTGCTTCGGAGTCAAACTGGGCGTGGAAAGCGGCAATCAGGAGGTGGTTGACACCATCGTCAACAAACGATTGAACCTCTCCTATACCCAGCAGGTCATTCATCATTTGAAAGCCATTGGCATGACGTTGCATGGCACGTTTACCATTGGATTGCCAGGAGAGACCATCGATCAACAAAAAGAGACCTGGGAATTCATCCGCGCATTGCCGTTCGATTCTTTTCAAACGTCCGGGTGCGCGGAAATCGAAGGAACCCCCTTGCATACCTTGGCGCAAACAGGCTCACTGCCTGCTTACAGCGGAGCCAAAACAGATCAGGGTTATCAACCTCATGCCAACGGAGCGGTCAAATTGGCAGCCATTTACAGTCAGTCCTGTACGGATATTCCACCTTTCAAATTGCCACCGGTTCAGGTTCCTTCACCACCGGATGCTTTTTCTTTACCCCCAGCAGCGGCACCCCCATCACCACCGGCCACCCCAGCATCGGCCCCCCCATCACCACCGGCCCCCTCCCAACCTCCGGCCTCCCTGCTGGAGACCCTGTTGCAGTTGGATGCCCAGGAGGATCTCACGGGGTTGCTTCATTATGTGCAAAATCAAACCTTCGACCCGAATGAACTCTATTTTGCCATCTATCAGTTGTTGAATGGAGGGCGTATTCGTTCGGCCTCTCAGTTGGCCTTGTGGCTCAAGCAGGCTGGGCATCGCAATCCATTGTTGTCTGTGGCCACTGCTGCGGGTGCCATACTGTTCAATCATCAGACGGAGCTGGAAGAGTCCTTGCATCAATTGCGCGAGCAGCTTGCAAACGACTACCAGAGCGCAACACAGCTGGACATTTTCTATCAGATTCTGGTTCCCATTCTCTCTCATTTTTTGGCAGTTGTCAGAAACACCTCCAATCATGCCTTGCTGTTACGTACTTTGCAGCTGGTTTGTGCTGCCATACCCGCTTTTTGCCCCACATCTTCAGCAGTTCCTTCCGTGCAACCACCCGTGGGGTCATCTCCGATGCCGGTCGGCACCGTACATGTGATTGATCATTTGTTTTCATTCTATGGTCATCACGTTTCCGTTGACAATGCGATTCGCACCTTCTGTCAACAACAAAATTGGCCGTGTCAGTTTTATATCCAGCATCTGTTGCGGCACAATTTCACTTTGCCAGATGACATGATCAGCGTCTTTTGGGGGGTTGACATCGACACCAGGTTGGGGGGAGATCGTAATCATTTGTTTTATGAAAACCTGACAGAGTCTCTGCATCCCAAGGCGCAAGACCTGGTGATCATTCATACCTTGTATGACAACATTCTGATCGGTCTCTATCACTGGCTCATCTCATTGCCCACGCTTCCGCAACGTTGTTGCATCCTGTTGCGTTTTCCACCCAACCTTATGCTCACCACAAAAAATTTGCCTTATTGGGTGGAACCGCTGTTTGCCCTTGGCTTACAGTTGTTGGATTCATTGCAGCCTCATGTCCGGTTTTTTGTGGATTCCACCACTCTGTTTGATTATTATCATGAGTTGGCTGGAATTCGTCCTGTCATTTTGCCGATCTCCATTGATTTTGATCCCATGCTCGCTCTCCCGTTTCCTCCACCAGTCAGGGAGCAGGTCAAAACTACAGTATTGTTTCTGGGCGAGTCGCGGGGTGAGAAAGGGTTTGTTTTGTTGCCAAATGCCATCAAGATCATTCAATTGGTGACGGATGAGATCGAATTTGACATTCATCTCACCAATACCAATCCAAAGGATCAACACGTCCTGGATGAATTGCGCACCATGGTTCATGGCGTGCATTTGACTGAGAACATTCGGCTGTATGGCACGGATTATTTCGCAAAAATCCGTTCGGTTGATGCGGTGTTGATTCCCTATTCGCCCTATTCCTATACATACCGAACTTCACACATCATGGTGGAAGCTTTGGGTTGTGGGTGTCCGGTGATTGTCACCGGGCAAAAATCGTGGATGGAATCATTCCTGCATCCCCTGGATCCCAAACCAGGCGTTGTCATGACTGAATTTTCTCCGTTCGCGCTGGCCACGGCCATTTTGGAATTTCATCGCAACAAAAAGCAATACCAACAAGCAGCACGAGAGGGGGCAGCGCGTATTCGCGCAGAACACAATTTGCCGCGTTTCATGTCGTTATTGTTGACAGAGCAGTCTGTCACTTGAACTGCGTACACGGTGGAAAAGTTGTGCTGCTGTTTTTTAAAGAGGGGGACTGGAGAAAGAGTGGTCCATTGGATGCAGGGTTGAAATGTCACCCAATGATCATTGAAACCCGACAGGATCAATCGTTTGGATGGTTTGCAAAAGGACCATCCCCTGGTTTGGGGATGGTCCATGACGCAGGAATCCTCAGGGTTTGTCCTGGCCTTTTTCTTTGATGATCTCCAACAATTCCACTTCAAAAATCAAGGTGGATTCAGGCTCGATGGAAGGAGGCGCGCCTTTGCTGCCATAGGCCAGTTTCGCAGGTATGACAAAACGGTATTTGGAGCCTGTCGGCATGAGTTGCACGCCTTCGGTCCAACCAGGAATGACCCTGTCCAAAGGAAAAGTGATGGGTTCTTTGCGTGCTATGGAGCTGTCAAAGATGGTGCCATCCAACAGGGTGCCCTGATAATGCACTTTGACATGGTCGGTGGCTGTGGGTTTTGGACCAGAACCAGGAGTCAGCACTTCATATTGCAATCCGCTGGCAGTGGTGGTGACCCCTTTTTTGGCCCCGTTGGCAGCCAGATATTCAGCCCCTTTTTTCTGATTTTTTTCTGCGGCCTGCTGGGATTTCTTCTCGATCTCCTTTTGGATGACTTCCTTGAAATCGGTGCTGGCCTGAGTGATCTCGTCCGGTGTCAACTGGGAGGGTTTTTTGTCAAGACTGTCTTGCAATCCAATCATGAAAACCTTCATGTCCATGCTGTCAGCGACCTGCTGAACCTGGGAACCCATGCGTGATCCCATGGCATAACTGTAACGTTCCTTGGGAGTTTTGAATGCGCTGGGTTTTGCAGGGGCGTCAGCAGCCTGAGCTGCGGGGAGTGCCAGCCAACCCATCACGCATACAGAGCTGGCAAAAAGTGTGAGGTGTTTCATGAATGGTCCTTATTGAAAGTGTTGATGTTTACAAACAAAAACGAGATCACTGGTATGGATCTTATCATGTTATTTAAACAATGGGGACTCTTTTTCATCAAGCGCGGGAGAGAAAATTGTTCAGCACAAAAATGTTTCTGACCCGGAAAGGGGCAGGGGATTCAACCAGGGCGATGGCTTTCAGGTTTTCCAGTCCAGCCACGAACCAGGGTTTGCTCAGAGGTGCGATGGTTTCGGTCCACTCTGGGGGGGCCAACGAGGATTCGGCGCATAATGAGTCAACAACAGCCGCCACCAAAGCATCCAGCCTGTGATTGGCCGGACAAATCGGTTCGGCAATGAGGGAGAGGTTTTTGCTGCGGCGAAAATCATCCACGAAATTCATCAAAAAAATACGCCAATATTCCGGTTGCTGTAACATTTCGGCGTGAATTTCTTTAATTGTTGGCAGCATCCATGATCTCTTCAATGAAGAATTGAGTGGCTGGTTTGATGATTTTGCGAGGATAATATTCTTCAATAAGCGCGAACACTTCATGCGCACTGTTGATTTTAAGTGTTTTAAGCAGAAATTTCACATCGTCCTGGTCTGTGGCATCCACCCTGGCCGCCAGGGCCTTCATGGCCAACAGGTATTCCGGGGTTGGCACATGGATGGACAGATGCGGCAGTTCGAAGAGAACTCTTTTTTGACCTTTTTCAGAGATGAATCCCGCAACAGCATCGTTCATCCAATCGTCTGGCAGATGGTTTTTCGCTGCCACCTTCAGTATGGCTTGTCGCATGACATCTTTTGGATGAAAAATGGCATCCACATCTTTGGTGGCAGGTCTGGCATTGAAGACCAAGACCATGACCGCACCGCCGAACAGCACCACCTCACCCTTGGTTGCCGTTTTTTCCAACTCGGAGTCCAAATCTTCAAGGTGTTTGAGAATCAGGGCGCGAGATAAGTGCTGGAGATGGTTTGGAGTGGCTGTCATCGCAATGACATGCATTCTGGTTACTGAAAAATGTGACCTCCCGGTCCTGACAGCCCGAACGGACCTTGAAAAAACCGGGAGGTGTTGCGCGACCTTTCTTGCCATGGATTATGCATCATTGCGCAGAAAATTGCAGCCTGTTTTGCAATTTTTTTTAAAATTGCACCCATAACCGTGCTGTTTGGCGTTCTGGTCTCGACAAATGCTCCCTGGCTGGATAATCTGGACTCTTTGGCCGCCAAAAAGGATCGGTCGGTAACGGTTGTGGCAGTCTTCTGGGCACAAAGGAGAACCTTCATGTACAAAGGCATCATTCTGGCTGGAGGGAGCGGATCTCGTTTGTATCCGGCAACCTATCCTGTTTGCAAACAATTGCTTCCAGTTTATGACAAGCCTATGATTTATTATGGCCTGTCCACACTCATGCTGGCAGGCATTCGACATGTGCTGATCATTTCCACGCCGCGAGATTTGCCTCGTTTTGAGGAACTGTTGGGGGATGGCTCACGTCTGGGTATGCGTCTGGAATATGTCCCGCAGTTTGCCCCACGGGGGTTGGCCGAGGCGTTTTTGCTTGGGGAGGCGTTTATCGGCAGGGATCCGGTGGCCTTGATTCTGGGAGACAATATTTTTTTTGGCGATGCCCTGCCAGAAAAATTGCGCTCTTGTGTGGGATTGCGCCATGGAGCCTGTATTTTTGCGTATGCCGTGCGTGACCCGGCCCGCTACGGAGTTGTGGAGATTGATCCTGCCACAAAACAGGCCTTGAGCCTGGAGGAAAAACCACGAGTGCCCAAATCCGATCTGGCTGTGACCGGCTTGTATTTTTATGACAACCAAGTGGTGGAGCTGGCACGTTCTCTGCGGCCATCGGCACGAGGCGAGTTGGAGATTACAGATTTGAATCAATTGTATCTGGAGCGTGGCATCCTGCGGGTGGAACGGCTGGGTCGTGGATTTGCCTGGTTGGATGCCGGGACCGAGCAGGCCATGTTGGATACGGCCAATTTTGTGGCTGCCATGGATCGAAGGCAAGGATTGCGCATTGGATGTATTGAGGAGGTGGCTTGGCGGCAAGGCTGGATCACGCTTCAGGAATTGGAAGTACTGGGCAAGACCATGCATGCTTCTGGATATGGACAGTATTTGTTGACTCTGGCGGGGCAAAACTGATCATCATGGCGGCATTGTGGCTCATTCGTTTACCGGCAGACTCTGATGGACGGGTGGCATGGACCAATCCGGGTGATGGAGAGCGGGTTTGTAGACATGATTTATTGTCCAATGTGGCTGCCATGGCTGGAAAGCGGGTTGCTGTCGTGGTGCCTGGGGGGGATGTCCTGTTGACGTTTGTCTCTCCGCCGCGCGCAGCCAAACGTGACCTGATCAAAGCTGTGCCTTTTTTGCTGGAGGAGGCATTATCCGCGCCAGTGGAAACGCTCCATTTTGCTTTTGGGGTGCGTCGTGCGGATGGTCTGTTGCCAGTGGCTGTGGTGGCCAGACGTCTTATGGAAGAGTGGTTGAGTGTGTTGCGGGGGGCTGGGTTGGAGCCTGCCATGCTGGTGCCTGAACCACTTTTGTTGCCTTGGGTGGCTGAAGAGTGGTGTTTGGTGAGTGCCGGGGGGATGGTCATGGCTCGTACCGGGGTGGATACTGGTTTTGCTGTTGACCTGGAGACTCTTGCAACGGTTTTGGGGTTGGCTTTGACAGATCCTCATGTCAGTCGTCCGGCCCGGATTCGGGTATTGGATTATGCAGGATCTGCGGATGTGCCGGATTTGGTTGATATTGGTGTTCCTGTGAAGTGGGAACGAGCGCAAGGAGATCCGTTGTCTTTGATGTCTGCGCAGGCTTACCCTGGGATCGGGATCAATTTGTTGCAAGACGAGTTTGCTCCAGTTGGCAAATGGAGTGGCACGTTGCGGGCTTTTCGCTGGACAGCGGTGTTGTTGATGATTTGGATGTTGGTCAAGGGTGGGGTGGTTGTGATGGAAGCTTGGCGCATGGAGCAGCGTAGTGCCGAGTTGGATCAAAAGATTGTTATGGTTTTCAAGGAGACCTTTCCTGATGTGCGACGGATTGTCAATCCACGGGTACAGATGACTCAACAGTTGGATGGATTGCGTGGACAGACCGGTCGTCAGGGAGGGGGGGAGAAGGGGTTTCTGACGTTGTTGGGTCGTGCCGGAGGTGCCATGAAAGAGACGCCGGAAGCTGTGTTGCACGGCTTGCGGTTTCAGGAGGGCAAACTGGAGTTGTTGTTGCGATTGTCGGATCTGCAACGTTTGGATGCCTTGAAACAGCGTATGGAGGCCAAAGGGGTGACGGTATCCATTCAGTCTGCGGTCCGGGAAGGGGATGCCATTTCTGCGCGTTTGAAGGTGGAACAACCATGAAATGGCCTTCTTTTGCGCTGGTTCCTTCTCGTTGGTTGGCTGGACTTGCTCCACGGGAACGGTGGGTGTTGTTGGGTGGAACGATTCTGTTGGTCGTTTTGATGGTGGTCTTTTTGGTGGTGATGCCAGGTTTGGAGTGGCTGGAGAATCAGTCCAGAGTGGTGAAGGAAAAGAGTGCCACGTTGGAATGGATGAAACAATCTGCGTTGGAAGTGGGATCTCTCAAGAAGTTGGCAGGCAGTGTGACGCCGGTGACGACTACGGGAGAGTCTTTGTTGGCTTTGGCGGATCGGACGGCCAAGGTCAGGGGATTGGGTGGGGCATTGCAGCGGGTGGAGCCGGAAGGAGAGGGCAGGGTGCGACTGTGGTTTGAAAAGGTCGCGTTTGAAAAACTGATGGAATGGATGGCAGAACTGTTGGAGCGACATGCTGCACGGGCAGACACGATCACGATTGATCGGGAAGAGGAACCGGGTTTGGTGCGTGCCAGGGTGGTATTGTCGTGGCCGGAACGGGCGGGAGCCAACCGTGGTGCTGAAAAATGATCCCTTATAGATGGGACGACAAACGATGGGGGGGTCCAGGGGGAATCATTCCCCCTGGTGGGGTCCAGGGGCGAAGCCTCTGGTGGGGTCCAGGGGCGAAGCCCCTGGTGGGGTCCAGGGGCGAAGCCCCTGGTGGGGTCCAGGGGCGAAGCCCCTGGTGGGGTTTGGGGCGAAGCCCCAACAATCCATTTCACCAATCTTTTCAAACAGTCCCGTCCTAAGTGGAAGTTCCAGCATGATCACCTTCCGACATTATGCGACATGGGGCGTGCTGTGTTATGGGGTATTTCTGGTGGTATCCATGCCAGCCCAATGGGTAGTTGGGTTGGTATCCCCGTATCTGACTCCGATTCATTTGACAGGCATTTCTGGAAGCATCTGGTCAGGGGGGATCCAGACCATAGAGCTTGGCAAGTTACGTGTTGGGCCTGGGCAGTGGCGGGTCAGACTGACCTCTTTATTGCGTGGTCGTTTGGGGTTGGATTTTTCTGTGGGTGAGGAGCGTATTGGACCGTATTTGCAAGGCCGTGGGGGTTTGATTGGGGGTACGGCACTTTTTCTTGAGGGGCTGACTTTTCAGATGGCGATGGTGGATGTCAGGAATTTTGTCCCCATGGTGCCATCGGAGAGCAAAGGTCGCATTCAGGGGAGGCTTGAAGAATTGGTAGTGAACCGTTCAGGTGTATTGGCGTTGCGAGGACGTGGGGAGGTGATTGGCTTGTTTATCGGTTCTCCTTTGAATTTGGAGGTGGGTGATTTTACCGGGGAGGCTTCGACGGGTGATGATCGGGGCGTTTTATTGCGGTTGGCGGACCGTAAGGGGCCTTGGCGTTTGCAGGCGACGGTGCGGATTCAACCGGATGGACAGTATCGATTGCGGGGTGTGACCTCGCTTGGGGATCCATCCAATGAGCGATTGGCTGGATATTTGCGCATGTTGGGGCCATTGGACTCCATGGGGCGGGTCCATTTGAATGAATCGGGACGGTTGCCGGGGTTTTCATAATTGAAAAAGACCTGGGGAGGCGGAGAACCGCCCCCCCAACCTCTTTTTTTTTAAGAATTATTCAGGATATTCTTGATTTGTTCATGTATCAATTTAGATTCTGTGTTTAATGCTTGAAGTGAGCGAACATTTTGCTCATCGTGGAGTGCTGTAGAGTGTATGATTGCATTGCTTTCATGGAGAATTCTATCTGTCTGTGTGACCATATCTGTCAGCATATCATTGTGCTTGTGAATGATGTGCAGGGATGTGTTTAAATTTGAATTATTTTGAAATTTGAAATAATTAATATAAATATCAAATATTATCTGTTTGGTTGTGTTGTTTGTTTTTGTTATTTCAGATAATAATTGTTTTATTTCATCTATTGCTTCTGCTTCTATGCTTTGCGCTAACAGGAGTATCGTCATGCCGTTTTTTTCAAAGGCGTCCATTTCTACGTCTGTTTGTGTACATCCATCACAATCATCTAAAATAAAAATTTTCTTTTCATCGTTCAAATAAAAATCTTTTGTATATTTATATGTGTTGTTTATAAAATAGCTTTCAACCATAGCAAATGCTTTTAGAACCGCCCTCTCCTCCTCATAGAGTTTTCTATTCAACAACTCAACATCACCGATACCTTTTTTAAAACAACGTTCAGGAAAACGATGGCAAATGTCCGTGATGCTGGTCAAGTGTTTTCTGATTAATGGAAGAGTGTGAGTCAGTCTATTCAACAGAATTTTTTTCATATCATAAAAATAATCTTTTTGAAAATCAAATTCATGCTTCCGACTGGCAGCCAGAATATTAACCTCAGCAAGCCAATTGTAAAGAGTATGAGAGAAACGAGATATGGGAGGCTGAAAGAGATTTGTGCCACAGGTAAACAAGTATGATCGAAAAAATTTTTCAGAATAATCGACCTTGATTCTGTTATGATCGGGTCTGGAGACAGAGTCATCCCCTGATTGTTCCACCAATCTCCCCTCACATTTTTGTACGGCCATCTGAAGTGTATGCAAAAATTCCTGCTCCATCAAAACGAGCCCCTTCTCGCTATCAATTATGATGCCCTTGAAGCCATTGTGATGCATGGTTGCATTCAAATGGATACCGGGCAGCAGATACTCTATAAATCGAGGAAAATAAATTTTTCTCCCTAGAATCAGTTTGTTGATGGCCCTAAATCGGGCATGGTAGCCCTCCATGTCACTGTTTCGAATGAATATCAACCATTGGCTTGCAAGTTGTCGAAATTGTTCCAGGATGCCATATGCTGCCTGATCTTGCACCATAGGATCAATCTCTTCCAGAAGCTTGTAAAAAGCATAGCGGATGCTTGTTTCATTGGGAAAGCGTATTCCTGTAAAAACATGTTTTACATCCAAAGTGGAGAAAAAAAGTTCGCTTTGGGTAATAAAGCGGTCTTCCCAATTTTTGAGGCTCTTCATTAATCTGGGAAAATGGATTTTGTCACACTTGCCTTGTCTGGCGATCCAATATCCGTAAAGCAATACAGACCACAGATCCATGACGATGGCCAGTCCCATCAGCAGGATGTTGATCAGGATGTCGGGTTTTTTCACGCCAAGGGTGCCAGACTTACCAGGAATCTGCCAGATATCCATTTGTATGATTGGATGCCACCAAGCACCATCACCCTCCAGCGAAACCAATCCAGACAGAACATCCAATTTGATTGTTATGGAAAAGATGGTGATACATAAAGCGATAAGCATCCAACATGGATTTTGGAGCACGGCATCAACCGCTCCTTGTAGTACCGCCCCTTGTTGGGCAAAGCCTCTTAGCATACGTCCTTTAAAATCAAGGATGGCGAGGGAGAGAATAAAACCGACACAAGCGGAAACGACAAGGCCATGGCTATCACCAGTCGCAAAACTGGAAAAGATTGGAAATACATGATAAAATTGCAGTAGAGAATAAACACCCAAAGTAATTAATACACAAGAAACTGCAAAGAGCAGAATTTCCATGGGAGCCTTTATCGAAAGCAGCCATTGAGCTGATCTCTCTGCAATCCTCGGATACAAGTTGGATTTTTTCTGGTGCATCCCCTCTCTTTCCCAATGCCTCCAAAAGTGAGATGTAACCTCAAGGGGAGTGCTTGTCAGGTCGTATTGCAGAGAGGCAAAAAGATTTTCCATCCTGATCAGGCTGTGCTGGTAAACAAGCCAAGTCAGTTCATAGAATGGATTCCCTTGCAAAGAGGATTCATCTCCTGTGTCAAGGGCGTTCTGAAAGGCCTCCAAACAGGCATGGATTTTTTTGGTTGAACGTTGCTTAAAGCTGTTTTCTTTAAGAAGGAGACTTCCAAGAAGCTCGATTGATTGCTGGATGTGGTTGCACAGGTTGGCTGGTGACCGCAGCTGGTCAAGCATCTCTTCGCACTTGACGAATGTTTGCAGATTGTCGTTAACGCTTTCTTTTGATAAGAAAAAATCACAAACTTTTTGGCCGTGCGTTTTAAAAAGAGCATTTTGCATTATATTAGCTTATGTTTTCTCAATCGTTCAAGCAACAGATCGGGATCTACAGGCTTGTTGATAAATCCATTACATTGACCTTCAAAATAAGCCTTCTTGAATTCACTGGGATTATCCACGATGGTTACAATAATCACAAAAGCTTTGTGTGATTTGGTCAGAATGCCACCAGACACCATAGTATTCTCAGCCTGACGGATTTGATGCAAGGCATCCAGGCCATTCATGACTGGCATGCGCATGTCTAAAAGAACCAGATCATACGGTTCATGTGCGTGAAGTGCCTGTTTAAAACGTTGCACCGCCTCTTGTCCATTTTCAGCCAGATCACAAGTCCCATAGGGTTCCAATATTTTTTTCATCACTTCTCGATTAATAAATTCATCATCAACAATTAAAGTTTTCATTGTTTATTTTTCCAGTTTTGCAGAATGGCTATGGATTCCATGACGATTTCCAACTCCCTTTCAAATCGGAGCAACAATGTGTCAACGAGTTGCATATCATCGCGTTTGATGGCGGTACGTAGCTCTCCAATGGTAGTAAACAGTTCGATTGCTGAAATATTGCCAGTTGTGCCCTCTATGTCATGCAGAATAGCCCGGAACAGGTCACTATTCCCTTCGCACAACGCAGCTCGCAATTTTTGGCTGACCGCCTCATTATTTTGCCGAAAATTCTCCACCAATCGGACGAAGAGAATCTTGTCACCAAGAATTCTTTTCAATCCCGACTTGAGGTCGAATCCCGGCAGAGTTGTTGGAAAATCTGCCTCGGAAGCATTATACGGGATCAATGCGCGATCTGTTTTATCCGTCACCTGCCTATGACTAGGTTTGATCCATCTTAGCAAACAAGCAAAGAGATCGTCAATATGAATTGGTTTGCTAACGTGGTCATTCATGCCCGCCATCAGAGATTTTTCTCGATCTCCTGACATGGCGTGGGCCGTCATGGCAATGATGGGCAATTCTTGAAGGTGGGTGATCTCGCGGATTTGTCGGGTGGCGGTATAGCCATCCATTTTTGGCATTTGAATATCCATGAACACAATGTCAAATTCAGATTCCAGTGCTTTACGTACACCTTCCTGGCCATTGACCGCCATCTCGACGATCATACCCAATCCCTGGAAAATTTCACACGCCACTTGTCGGTTCACGACGTTATCCTCCACCAGCAACACTCTGGCTCCCGCTACTTGCGTAATGACTTTGCTTGTATCTGTGGCAGTCAATCCTGACCGATATATTTTTTCAACTTCCTTGCCAAATACGTTCATGATGGTGTCAAAAAGATGCGAACAGCTGATCGGTTTGACGAGTATCGCATCCACTCCCGCTTGTTGAGTACGATTTTTGACGATTTCTTCTTGTCCATCTCCGATCATCAGAATCATTTTGGGGCAGGCATCTATCCCAGAACGAGCAGCGGTTTCCATCTTGATCTTGTGCGCAGTTGCAATCCCGTCCATCTCAGGCATAACCCAGTCCAGCAGTACCAGTGGGAAGGGGACTCCTTTGTTCATCCCTCTGTCAATCTCTTGCAGTGCCTCAGGTCCAGATGAAACATCCGTAACAGTAAAGGTGAAATATTCCAGAATTTCTTTCAGGGAACGCCTGGCTACTGAATGATCATCCACGAGCAGAACGTTCAGGTGCTGTATGTCATCCGGGGGAGTCATTTCATTGCCTTCCCGTTCAATCTGCCGTGGCAATGAGATGGTGAAGAAAAAGGTACTCCCTTTGGCAGGCGTGCTTTCCACCCAAATATCACCCCCCATCATGCCCACCAGACGCTTGCAGATCGCCAGACCGAGACCTGTGCCGCCAAATTTGCGGGTGGTGGAATCGTCCGCCTGTACAAAGGAATGAAACAGTTTGGAACTCTGCTCCGGCGTCATGCCAATACCGGAATCTTTGATGGAAAATTCAAGATGAACGTAATTGGATGGCTGGTTGGCAACCGGTTCGATGGTTCTGACAGTGACTTCGACCTCTCCTTCTATGGTGAACTTGATGGCGTTGCTGATGAGATTCATTAAAATCTGTTCGAGTCGCAAGGAATCCCCAGTCAGGACGTAACGGCACTCTGTGGACATGTGCAAAATCAATTCAATATTTTTTTCACAAACAGCACTACGGAACAGGTCAGAAAGATGATCAAAGACATCCCGCAGCAAAAAGTCAACAGACTCCATTTCCATTTTGTTCGCCTCAATTTTGGAAAAATCCAGGACGTCGTTGATGATGCGCAATAAAGAACGCGAGGCGTTGGCGATATTAACCAGATAATCGCGACTTTTTGGGGTGAGTTGCGTTTGGAGAGCCAGATGCGTGAAACCGATGATTGCATTCATTGGTGTGCGAATTTCATGGCTTATATTAGATATAAAATCACTTTTTGCCTTATTGGCAATTTCGGCATCCTCCTTTGCTTGCAAAAGTGCCTTGTTCGCCTCTGACTCCGCTATTTTCGTGGTATTCAATGCCACGATCATCTGATCAAAAGAGTCCGCCAAGATGCCCAACTCGTCTTTACGGCGAGCCACTGGTCGTTGGTCCAACCTGGCGGCTTGGCTGATTGAGACATAAGCAGCAACCCCATCTGTGGAGATCGTTTCGACCGTTCGAACCAACTCCTGCATAGGTCGCGTGAACCGACGGGCAAACCAGACAGAAATGACGAGTGCCACGCCAATGGCCAATAGCGAAAGGAGTAAAATTTGATTGCGTAACCGCACGGCGTTGGCCATGGCCTCTGTTTTGGTTAAAGATACCAGCAATGACCAGCCTTCCCCTTTATAACCCAGCACGTTTTGCGCCTCTATGTGAACGCCATATCTGTCATGGTCTTCAAAGAGATGAAATTCTGGTTGAGCAAGCTTGGCTTGTTTATGCTGGCTTAAGTCAATGACCTGCTTCAATACATTCTTGCGATTGTAATTGGAATATAGCAACAACCCATTTTTATCGACCAAATCGATCCTCAAGGATGTGAAGTTATTGAAGTAGTTCCGATTTTCAAAAAATCGATAAAGCTGTTCGATAGGTATCCTTCCCATCACCAGACCACGGGGAGCACTGTCATCAACGCAACGTATTGGTTGCGTTACAATGAGTACATTTTGATTCAGATCGGATGCATGACCAACCAGAATAGGGGCTGATTGGCGCAGGAGCTGGCTCCAATCCATATTGGTAAACAATGCCGGGTCAAACCGCTGGCCGATGCCCAGGCCTGTTGTGCTAGCCAGTCGTACGCTCGTGGCGTCATAATATGAGATACTTATATATAATCTGTAGGCGTTACGATATGCAATCATTCGTTCGGTAATATCCTCTGGCGAGATATTTTTTCTACAAAATACGTTGTCCGTGGACAGCACCTGAGCGTCTGCTAACCGCTCAAAGAGTTGTTCATCAACCCGTCTCATCGTGCTGATCGCATACAGCTTAAGTTTTTCAGTGGCTTCGTTTTCTTGCTCATTAACCAGGAGAAGATAGACGAACAAGGCGATACTCAACCCGGTCGCAGTCACTAAAACAACGGATAAAAGCATCAATTTGGCCGCAAATTTCACGGATGTTTTTCCTTTTGGATCGATTGAATAAAACTGTCATCCAACAATTCAGTCAAGTCTGGTACATCTTGCAACGCTCCTCGCTGCAACAAAAACTGAATGATGGTGTTTCCGCTTTGATACAGAGAATAGGGTGAATTTATGTTGGTAAAAGCGGTCAGATTGTCGGACAGATTGGCCTGTTTGATCTCATCCAAGCCCATGGAAAGTTCGTCAATGGACATGTTGATCGCTTTGGCCATGATGGCCAAGGACTCTTCCTTGTGGTCTGTCAGATACTGTTTGGCCTCCAATAGAGAGCGAATCATGGCCAGAACCTCTTTGGGCCGTTCTATAATTATTTTTGGATGGAAATAAAGAGTGTCAGTAATCGTTCCCTTAAAATCGCTCGCCTTCGCCAGAATTTTATACCCCTTGGCTAGCGCATGCGTGGTGGTGGGTTGCCAAGTATGGCCTGCATCAATGCGCCCTTCTTCTAAAGCCTTGAGGACATCCGGGGCTTGTACCAATTCGAACCTTACTGACGCCTCATTCAATCCATAACTTTTCAAGGCTTTGAGTACAAAAATATGTGAAAAAGAGTTCAAGGTGTCAAAGCTGACGGTATGCCCCTTGAGATCCGCCAGCGAATTCAAGCCTGGCCGCCCAAGAATCACATCCCCGGATTCGGAATAATCGGTGACATAGACAACCTTGGCGAGGTATCCCTCAGCATGCAAAAGAATGACATCTGAAAACACACCGCCTATCACTCCATCCACCTCGCCATTCTTGAAAGCTGTCTGGTTTTCGGATGGTCCTTTTTGAGCTATCAGTTGTACGACAACGCCATTTTTTGCAAACAACCCCTTTTTTTCGGCCAGAAACGCATGCGCGGAACCCGTCCATATGTCAATGGCAATCCGTAATGGAGTGGACGGGGTTGATGGCAACTCAGACTTGTCCGGCCAAACAAACAGTCGCAGCAGGAAACCAACGCATACCACAAACCCAAATACAGCAAAGTTTTTTTTCATAGACTCTCCTGGTTTGTTTGAAAAACCCTGGGAGATGAATCCTTCAGCCCCCTTTTTCTTGTGTGATCATGTTTTTTAAAAAAAGTTTTGGGATTGATGGGCGTTTCTCTGTCCTCCAAAGGTCTTGATTGAGTGCTTAAATTCATTTACAGCACCCCTTGCCCACGACGTAATACAGTCACATGTCCCTCCTGGCGCGCCACCAAACTCAACAACTGCATCTTTGCCCGCCCCATTTGCACCTGACTATCCACCAAAAAATATCGACTGGAAACGCTCAATCCCGTTGACACCACATCTTTGCCCTTGAAAATCGGTTCTTCCAAAAATTTGGCCACATCAGCAAATCCATCATTATGTCTTCTCTTTTCATCCAGATCCTTGGCATCCTCCAAGGTCATCCGATCCATCAACGTCATCAATACCTCAGGCGGCGCGGTATTAACATTCAAATCCGTCCGACCCGGCAAGGCCGTGACAAATGGGGCCAAGTTGGCCACAGCCTTGGCGTCAAATCCCTCAACCAATGTCAATTCGGTTACACTCATAAATAATTGGTTGGCCGCGTGATAAGGCGGTTTTTTCCCTAAATAGGTCTCATCCTCTGCACCTCCCATCCCACCCACAATCATATCCGGGTCAATCCAATCCAGTACCGACTGAGCCAAACCAGGGGGCAAATCCACATTTTGCAATAATCGTTCAAAGCGCAACTTGTCCACCGGACTCGGTTTGCCATCCATCAACAAATTATTCAAATTGAAACGACCCTGCATGTCCATAATCCGACCCTTGGCCATACCTCCGGTCACCGGAATAGGGGGGATCTGCGCGGCCCACATTTCATTCAAATGATCACGTTTCCCCTCTACCCCGTCCCGTGACAAAATTCCCATGGCCCAGGCTTCGCCTCCCAAAGCAACCTGCATGCTTCGATCACGATCCATGATGTTGGCTGTACGTCGGATGTCCAAATAGTGTTGGGAAGCCATGCCTGTTGCCACTGTCGCAGCTGTGGCCACTATCAGCAAGGCCGTCAACAATGCCGCTCCTTGTTGAGAGCGATTCTGAATGTCTTGGATCATCTCTCCGACCCAATCATTAAAAAAAAAGGGTGGAGGGGTCTGGGGAGGCGGTTCACCGCCTCCCCAGGAAG
>JAMOBH010000239.1:0-8707 GCA_039908085.1 Magnetococcus sp. YQC-5 | reverse complement strand
AAAAAAAAGAGGGGGTCTGGGGGATTCATCCCCCAGGGTTTTGCCTTTGCCCGAAGGATATCCTGTTCTGGTTTAGAGTGACATTCCCATAAAAAAGGAAATTCAAGTTATGAAAAACGAAACCTTGCATCTCGTCAAGTCCATCATCGGCGCGGGAATGTATGAAGGCGAAAAGAAAAAGCTTGACGCATCCCCTGATGTAAAGCCATTAGTCACAGTATCTCGTTACTATGGTGCGGCTGGATCGGATGTTTCCAACCTGCTGGCCACCCGGCTTGGGGTGCAATTGTATGATAAGGAATTATTGAACGCCATTGTCGATGCAACCAAGGGTGACAAACATCTCCTCACCACCCTGGATGAGCGCGTGACGTCCCTGGTGGATGACATTTTGCACTCTTTTTTCTCCAAGAAAAGTGTCAACTCGGAAGTCTATTTTCGTTACATGGCCAAGGTGATTTTGGGCATTGCGCCGTTGGGTGGGGTCATTGTAGGTCGTGCCGCTCACCTGGTGCTGCCCAGAAATCGAGCGTTCCGGGTACGTCTTGAAGGTTCGCTTTCGACCTGCGCCAAACGGATTGCCAAACGCAAGGATATCAAACTGGACAAGGCGGAAAAATTGGTTTTGAAATCCAACCAGTCCCGTGATGAATTCGAAAATCATGTGGCCAAACGGTTTCCCAGAGCTGTGCAGGGGTTTGATCTGACCATCAATACAGATCGTTTTTCTCCTGACGCAGTCGTTCGGATCATTGTCGCGGCCATGACCGAAGCAGGATTTCAGGTTCCTGTGGAAAAAGTATAACTCTTGTGTGGCTCTGTTCACATATCAAACCAATCGGGTGACTCCCAAAAACACGCCTTTTGGCGCGCACTAATCGATTTTTGTCTCCCGACACAGGATATCGGTCCGGTCATGGTGGCCTTTCTCATCGGCAGCCTGTTAACCATGACTGGTTTTTTTCTGAATGCCGAGATCCAATACGCCCCGCTGGAAAGTATAGTCATTTTCGCATTAATTGTGACCTTTTTGGCGGTGACGTATCAACTCGTGATCAAACCTTACCAGATGGCCTTAGCTCGCCATGCTGAACAACTTGAGGAAAACAATCTCTACACCAAAGCCATTCTGGATTCCATGGCTAATGGCCTTTTGGTAATCAATCCAGAAGGCACGATTCTAAGCGTCAACCGGTCCACCTTGAAAATGACAGGCTATCAGGAAACCGAATTGATTGGACGCGAAGCCAGTACGTTGTTTTTGATCCAAGGGGATGAAAAAGCCACCTGGTACATCAAGGATCAAGTCAAAGTCATGATCCAGCAGGACACCCTCACCGAAAAAGAATTTCTGCTGGAAGCCAAAAATGGTTCCATGATTCCGGTCCAGGTCTCCACATCGTTGTTACGGTTGCATGAAGATCAACGTAACGATATTATACTTGTTATCAATGACATCACGGAACGCCGTTTGGCGGAAATGCGTTTGTTGCGTTATCAAGATCATTTACAGGAGATGGTAAACCAGCGTACCGAGAAACTCGAACAGGCCATGCAGGCCGCCAACGCCGCCAATCAAGCCAAAAATGAATTTCTGGCCAATATGAGCCACGAAATTCGAAGTCCCATGACTGCCATCATTGGCATGACCGACCTGGTGCTTCACACTCCACTCAGCAACGACCAACGAGAAAAACTGATCATTGTTCAGAATGCTTCAGACACCCTTCTGAGCCTCATCAATGAAATTTTGGATCTCTCGAAGATTGAAGCAGGGCAATTATTTTTAGAGAAGATTTCTTTTGATATTCGTGCCACGGTGGAAAATGTCTGTGAACTTCTGGCCATCAAGGCGCACGAAAAAGAACTTGAGTTGTTCTGTTATCTGGCCCCTGACATCCCGGATTTGGTCATCGGTGATCCCAATCGCCTGACCCAGATCCTGATCAATCTTTTGGCCAACGCGATCAAGTTCACGGAAAAAGGAGAAGTGACGGTACTGGTGCAACGCGCCCAATTTGGGTCATTGACAGAACAGGTCGTTGATCATTCAGACCAGGATCTCGTCGTGAACATTTCAGTGGCTGATACTGGCATCGGGATAGCCTTGGAGCAACAGAATGCCATTTTTGAGCGATTCACCCAGTCGGACGGCTCCACCACCCGGAAATATGGTGGCACGGGTTTGGGATTGGCCATTTGCAAAGCATTGACAGAATTGATGAGGGGTTCCATCCGGGTGGAAAGCGAACCCAATGAGGGGAGTGTATTTCATGTCACACTGCGTTTTGGCCTCAGACGCACAGCCAACGATGTGGAACAGACCACCTCCAGATTCGGTTCTTCGATCACCCGGCAAGCACTGGTGGGCGTGCGGATTCTGATGGCAGACTCCAGTTCAACAGCCCGAACGATTGTGGCGGAGATGCTTCATGGATTCGGTGCCATCGTGGGAGAAGCCGAGGATTTTGCTACACTCCTGCTCAATTTGGCTACAGCGCGTGACCAGAATCGCCCTTGGGACGTGATACTGTTCGACCAAAGGATGTTGGATCTTGGCGGTACGAACCTGGAGGGATTACACCAGTTGCCCGGTTGGTCAGGCAAGGCGGTGGCACTCCTGCCCACCAACCAACGACTGGCTGAACTGCCTGTCGCTTCAATATTTCCAGACATGGTCGCGCTGATCAAACCGATCAAACAGTTTGCCTTGTTGCGTCTCCTCAAGGCACTGCTGGAAGGACGCCCCATGGATCTCCAGCAAGAAAACAACACTGTTCCATTTTTTGAGACCACGAACACGCCGTTGCGTATCCTGTTGGCCGAGGATCTGGAAGAGAACCGTAAACTGGCAGCCACTATTCTTGAAAAGGTCGGTCACACCGTCACTCAGGCCAAAGACGGCCAGGAGGCACTGGAACGCATCATGACCGGAACTGTGTTTGATTTGATCCTGACTGATTTGCACATGCCGCATATGGATGGCTATGAATTGACCCGTCGGATTCGTGAGAGCAAAGAGGCATTTGCCCAAATCCCCATTGTGGCGGTCACCGCCCGCGCCTTGCCTGGAGAAAAGGCACTCTGTCTGGCTTCTGGCATGGATGCATTTCTGGTCAAACCCTATCGCCCCATGGAACTCTTGCATGTGACCTCACGGACCGCTTTGAAACAGCGCGCCAAACACAAACAGATCGCTCTTCAGGAAGCACCACCTGTTTTGAAGCCGGTTGAAGATGTGTCGTTGTTTCATGAAGTCAGTTCTTTATATCTCAAAGGCCCTCAGCTCCTTCTGGAGCCGCTCAAAGCCGCTTTGGACGAAAAAAATGTCAAACGCTCCAGAGAACAGACCGAAACGATCAAAAAAATGGCTATTGCCCTGGGTGCGGAACGGGTCAAACTCAAGGCAGTACGCCTTGGAGGGGCTTCACGATCCGAGGAGTGGCTCAAGGCGCACAAAATCTATAAAGAACTGGAACAGGAATGTGTACTGGTATATGATAGCTTGATGGCCAACTTGCCAAAAGATGTATCGGATCCCATTTCTACTTAATTAAGAATCATTCAAGCAACTTTCCGATAATAACACATCCTCTGTGCGGCCATCAATCGTACTTTTTCAACACAACGAACCACAAAAAAAATCATTAACCACAAAAAGCACGGACAATACGGAAATATCAAAATAAATCATATATTTGTGGTTGGCTTGTTGGATTCTTGTTTGTTTTTTTATGTTTGTCGTGGTTCAAAAACAAAAAAGGAATGAATGACAGTGTCCGTTCAACCCAAAATTCTCATTGTGGACGATCAGTTTGAAAATCTGTTGCTTCTGAGAAAACAGCTGGAACCAATAACAGCAGATATTGTTACTGCCCAGTCTGGTATCGAGGCCCTGACCTTGTGTCAGCAACAGGAGTTCGCCATGATGCTCATGGATGTCGAAATGCCGCATATGAACGGCTTTGCGGTAGCCAGGCTCTTCCAGGATGCAGGCCTGGCAGGCACGATGCCGATTCTGTTTGTCACGGGCTTTCCGGTTCAAGGTGTGCGCATGCTGGACGCCTACCGGGTTGGTGTGGTGGATGTAATCCAAAAGCCATACCACGCTGAAATTTTGTTGAGCAAGGTGCGGATTTTTCTGGAGCTGTACAACACACGACGGCGGCTGGAACAGATGGTGGTGGAACTGGCTGCGGAGCGGGATCGTGCCGAAACTGCGTATCAGATCAAATGTCGTTTTCTGGCCACCATGAGCCATGAAATTCGTACTCCGATGCACGGTATTTTAGGTTTCGCGGATCTGCTTGCCACAACCAATTTGACCCCGCAACAGGCTGGATATGTGGAAACCATTACCAGTTCCGGGCAGGGATTGCTGACCATCATCAATGACATCCTGGACTTTTCCAAGATCGAGGCCGGACGCCTGCAACTGGAAGAGATTCCCTTCAATCTGACTCAACTGCTGCACAATACCCTGCAACTCTTCATGGTTCCAGTGCGCAAAAAGGGTTTGGAGATGGTCTTGCAGACGTTTCCAAACGTCCCGGAGCTGCTCAAAGGCGATCCGCACCGTTTGCGCCAGATTCTTTACAACTTGTTGGGCAATGCCCTCAAGTTTACCGAAGCGGGGCGTATTGCACTGTTTGTGGAGCCAGTGACAGAAGACGACCTCTTTTTCCAGTTGCGTTTTACTGTGAATGACACCGGAATCGGCATTCCTCCAGAGGCTTTGTCGCGCATCATGGAACCGTTTGTTCAGGCGGACGACTCGACGACTCGCAAATTTGGAGGCACAGGGTTGGGACTCTCCATTGTGATCAAATTGGTCGAACTCATGGACGGTGGCCCCTTGGAGGTGGAAAGTGTGGTGGGTCAAGGCAGTTCTTTTCGATTTGCCGTGCGATTGGCTAAATGTACTCCTGGGGAGAGCATGGCGACGGCGGTGACGGATCAGTTGAAAGCTGAAATCAACTTTCTGCGGCATCGCAAAATCCTCCTGGTGGAACACGATGACGTAAGTAAACGCTTGGCTGCTGAAATCTTGCGGGTGGTCGGTGTGGGCAATGTGGTTTTGGCTGAACAGGGCCAAGAGGCCTTGGAAAAAATGACCCAGGAATCTTTTGATCTGATTTTGACCGGATGTGACATGCCGGTCATGGATGGCTTTGCCCTGACCCGTGAGATTCGAGGTCAGGAATTGGCGACAGGCCGTCAACGGGTGCCCATCATCGCCTTGAGTGCCAATGTGCTGGAGGAGAATCGACACCGTTGTTTCAAGGCGGGTCTGGATGGTTTTCTGTCCAAACCGTTTACTGCTGAATCTCTGCTGAAAACCATGCACGACTGCCTTTTGGCCGCAGCCCAGGTTCAAACGGACGGAGTCAAGTCACATCCCGTATTGTCCATTGCCTCCCAGGAACATGAGGCGCAGTTGCGGGATTTTCTGGTCAAAGGACGTCAGCACATGGATCGACTCCAGGCAGCCTTGAAGCAATCAAACTGGTCCCGTGCTGTGCAAGGCGTTTTGAATCTCAAAGTGATGGCGGTAGAGGTTGGGGCAGAATCGATCAAACACAAGGCCGTGCGTCTCAAATTGGCTCTCCAGGCCGAGGATCATGACCGTGCTGCTCACCTGATGGGGGAATTGACCGGCGCATTGGATGGGGTGGAAGAACTTTTAAAAAAACAGGAGGATTTGAAATGACGCCAGCAGATAAAAACAAGCTTAAGATTTTTTATCAATCC
The DNA here is from genome assembly GCA_039908085.1 of Magnetococcus sp. YQC-5. Lineage (GTDB taxonomy): Bacteria > Pseudomonadota > Magnetococcia > Magnetococcales > Magnetaquicoccaceae > Magnetaquiglobus. The sequence goes on along the minus strand of JAMOBH010000239.1, from coordinate 2,956 downwards.
TTGACAGACCTTCCTTTGGAGTATGGTGATTTAAAATATGTCCATTTTCATCGTAAGCTTGGGGATGATCCGATTGAAGAACTCAAGATGGGCCTTGCCTGGAAAACATCAGAAAGCGTTAATTTGCTGTTAGGGCAAAAAGGGTGTGGCAAAAGTACGGAATTGCGCCGGTTGAAGGGTATGCTGGAAGAAACGGGATTTGAGGTATTCCTGTGTGACATGGAGGGATATATCAATAAAACCGAACCCCTGGAAGTGGGAGATGTTCTCATTTCGATCATGGGTGCCATGAGTGATGCCATGGAAGAACGCTTTGGCAGCGGGTTTGGTCTTGACTATTGGAGTCGTATGACCAAATTTTTATCTCAGGATGTAAATATTGAACAAATTTCATTAATTGGTCCTGGTTTTAATCTCAAGGCTTCTTTACTCAGAAATCCTGATTTCAAAGAAGCACTTAGAAAACGTTTACGTTTATATCCAAGCGAGATGACCAATCAAGCTTGGAAATTTGCCTCGGAGATGGTGGACCGGGTGCGTCAGCAAACCAACTCGCCAAATAAACAGGTGGTATTATTGGTGGATTCCCTGGAAAAACAGCAGGGTGTAGGTCAAGAGAAGACATTGGCGGTGTATGATTCCATGAAACGTCTCTTTACTGCGGATGCACACGCCTTGAGTATTCCAAAAATTCATATGGTTTATTCCATTCCCCCCTATTTGCCTGCGTTAACACCAAATATGGGTAGCGAATTGAGTGGTGCGGCATTGTTTCGGTTACCGAGCGTGCATGTTTTGTATCAAGCGGGAACTCCAGACAATAGAGGGTTGGATGTAATGAAAGAAGTTGTCGAAAAACGTTTCGCCCAATGGCAGACAATTTTCACATCAGATCAAATGAGCAGTTTGGCTGCGGCATCTGGCGGAGATTTTCGGGCATTTTTTCGTATGATTCAGCGTTGCCTGACCAAAGGGGCAAGTCGAGGCGATCCATTGCCTTTTTCTGATGATATAATTTATCGTGCGCAAGCGGATTACAAGAGCGAATTTCTTCCGATTGCCAAGGATGATGCACGTTGGTTGTTGAAGATCGCAGCAAGCAAAAAAGTAGAATTAGAGCAACATAATCTTTTATCCACACTGGCTCGTTTTTTAGACGGGAAACTGGTACTTAACTACCGTAATGGTAATGACTGGTATGACGTTCATCCCCTGCTGAAAGAAGAAATCCGTGCCATTCTCGGAGATGAAGCGCGTGGTTGACCATGGCATCCATTTGACCCCTGAGGCCGAGGTCAAAATCCAGGATTTTTTCCAACACGTGGAGTGGAGTCAAGGTTTTTCCTTGTATTTTGTATTTACCTCGTATCCTGCTTTGTTGGAACTCTTCCGGGAGCGTCTGGAAAAATATCTGAAAAATCGAACGAGACCGTTGCGGAGGTCAGTTTCAACCCAAAACCCTGTAGATTTTGTCGTTGAGTTTTTGGAATGGGTGCGACAAAAAGAGTTCGACCCGCATGAAGCGCATACCCCGATCCTGTTGGAAGTCTGGGATGGTCAGGGTGAAGAGTGGGAAACGGCCCGGCGTGTCCTGTTGGGACGAATCAATGAATTAAGAGATCGCTTGCGTCGTGTTTGTCAGCATCCATTTATTTTTGTATTTCCAAAAGATTTTAAGCCAGAGGTCGCAAAAACCGCACCGGATCTGTGGGACGTGCGGACGGTTTTCTTGGAACTGGATTCCAGTATGACAACGGACGTGCCGGTTACGGGCCAGATGGTGGATTTCTCCAAAGTTGATTCAGAAGATGGTTCTGCTTGGCCTCCAGAATTGGCTGAGGCGTTGATTGCGGAATGGGATCGTGTCTATGCTCAAGGGGGGGAAATACCCTTACAAGTGGGGATAAGAGCTATACGTGCGGCGATTGGCTTAGGTGATCATAAAAAAAGTTTAATAATTGCCAAACAAATGGAATCTTTGGCACGTGAAGCTGTCACTCAGAAAAATAATGACCTGCAATCTCAATATGACTTTTTAACTGTATTAACATATCTAGCCCATGTTTTTAAAAAAAATGGATTATTAAATCATGCGAAAAATCAATGCCGTGAATCGTTGACTCTTTGTCGTACACTGCGGGAACAATATGGAGATCAAAGCTGGGTGCTTGAACAACTGGCTGCATCACTTTTCCAATCTGGAGATATATTATTCCAGTTGAATGATTTGGAGGGTGCCAAGGATAACTTTTTAGAAACGCTGGAATTAATTTTAATTTTACAAAAAGCAAATCCAGATGATCCAAAATGGATAAGGGATTATGGGCTTGTTTTGCAACGACTTGGGTGGATCCATCGTGCCAAAGGGGCATGGCATCAGGCTGTAGAAGTTGCAGGAGAGAATTTGTTATTGCGACAACAAATAATTAAAAAAACAGGCGAATCCACTCAATTACTTCGAGATTTATCATTAGGCCATGATGAATTAGGAGCGTCTTTGATCGGAAAAGGCGACTTGGAAGAAGCCGAAACACACTATCAGCACTCCTTGACCCTGAGCCGTCGCCTCGTCCAGGACTTGGGTGAATCACCCAAAGTATTACATGATTTGTCGATTTCATTACTGAATTGTGTCTTTTGTGCCCAATTATTGGGCAAAACGGAACAAGCCATGGTCTATTGTCAAGAAGGATTGATATTAAGCAAACGTCTGGCCGCCACCTTTCCAGAGAATGAAAAACATCAAGAATTAGTAACATGGTTTACTGATAAAAAAAATGAATTGCTTCCAACTCCTCCGCCATGACCTCCTGGACTATGCCATAGCCTGGACCCTGCAAAAAAATCGTGTCGAAGAGATCTTGGCCAACAGAGAACCCAATCTTATCTTAATGCTCGAACATCCCCCGGTTTATACCCTGGGCCGTTCCGGGCAACTGGAGGAGATCTTCGTCAA
>JAMOBH010000548.1:0-1706 GCA_039908085.1 Magnetococcus sp. YQC-5 | reverse complement strand
TCCAGGCCATGGACGAGGGTGACACCAAAACGCCAGAGAGCAAGGTGATGGAGTCCCTGCGCAACCTCGGCACCCTGTGGGATGAATTGTTCCCCGGCGAGCAGGCGCGGCTTCTGCAATTGCTGGTGGCAACGGTGGCTGTCAGCCACCAGGGGGTTGCCGTGCATCTCAAAACCGGTGGATTGAAAAGCCTCATGACCGAGATGGACACTGACGACGAAAGGGGCGTATCATGAAAGGCACGTTGAGTGAAGACGGCAGCATTCTGGTGGTTCACATCCCCATGCGCCTCAAACGGTGGGGTGCCAAGACAGAGATCATCGCCCCGCCGGGTGCCCCCGAATGGGCACCGCCCCCACCGTCGCCCCAGCAGGCCATGCTCAAGGCGTTGGGACGTGCGCACCGGTGGCTGAAGCTGTTGGAGTCCGGCCAGGTGGCCTCCATGCGGGAGCTGGCTGAACAGGAGAAGATCGACAGCTCGTACATGTCCCGCATCCTGCGCCTGACGCTGCTGGCACCGGATATTATTCGCGCCATCCTGGACGGCCGGCAACCGGAATCGCTCACCCTGGCCGATCTCATGGAGCCGTTGCCGATGTTGTGGAGTGAGCAGAGGGTGCGGCTGGGGTTTCCGGAGAGGGAGTGAGCCAGCGTTGTGGGGGAGCGGTGCCAATAGCCACCACGAATCAGCTAACCAACTCGTCTGCTATATTGGTAGTTTGCGTCAGCGATTCAAGCCAGAATCCTGGCGGAATCGGCAAATGATAATGGCGGCAGGCAACAAGAATTACGGGCCAGTAGCCTGTTTGCATGGGTGAAAGGCTGTTGAATGCTGTGTCCATACGACAGGCATCTGCAATGGTTGCGAGCAATTGTGAACCTTCGCCCAAGGGTAGATCACAAAGCACCAAGCCATGATTACCGCCGCCTACATACATCGCCTCCTCTGATGTGGCATCAGGCATCCAAAGCTGTAGAGTGCAGTGATTCAGCTTATTTCTTACAAGCGCGCTCAACATCTTGACCTCTTCTGCTTGTCCAAGAGCCTGAAGCCAAGCAGCGATCAGAGGAATCACCGTACTGCCACTCGTGGACTCTTGGAAATATGCGTCCGACCGGTCACGGGGATGTTCAGCAAGTTCCCGGTAATCCGAGAAAGATGAAGGATAGTTTTCTCGTCTATGCACGGCAAACATGAGGCGATGGGCCATCCCTTTCAACCAGGAAGTGACTTCTGACCCATCGAGATCGCTCACAAGCCAAAGCTGCAAGAACAAAGCGATATCAGTGCCCTGGCGGTCGGTGATTGGTAGAAAAAGAGCCGGATTGTTGTCGATCAGTTCCATACCCGCATGGAAGAGTCGTGTCACGTCATTGCGCACACTTTCTTGATGCTCCTGATTGCAATGCGGGACCAGCCAATGGAACCAGATGCCCGTCAGGCCGATGCGACCCAGAACATCAAATAGCGCAAGGTTCACGTCCAACGAACTCTGCGAACGAATAGACAGCGATACCCCATAACGTACATTTCTGTAAGGCATGATCTTCTGATCTATAAACGTTAACGCAATGCTCATGTGTAAATTGATCACTTGTTGGACGGCTTGACTAAGAGCCTCCGTATCACAGTTATTGGTCCCGATGGTTGGGCGCAGAAGTTCCCAGACACCCAGGAGGACAAGCTCGCTGATCCGGTAGGGTGC
>JAMOBH010000238.1:0-8778 GCA_039908085.1 Magnetococcus sp. YQC-5 | reverse complement strand
ACCCCACCAAGGGCTTCGCCCCTGGACCCCTGATAGTGAAAAACTTAACATTCCAAAATGGTTGTGATTTAATAATAAGACACCATCATCAGGTTGATTCCCCAGACTGACCTGAAATGACATGACCAGTCAAAGGCAGATGAATTTCAATCAAAGCACCATCCCACTTGGAACTGCGAATGCGAATGGTTCCTCCATGATCTTCGATGATTTTTTTGACTATTGCCATGCCCAATCCCACTCCGGTGGCTTTGGTGGTGAAATAAGGTTCAAAAATGCGATCCCGATCATTCGGAGGAATACCAGGTCCAGAATCGGCTATCTGAATGCGTACCCATTGTCCATTGTCGGTAACCTCGGTGGAAATGGCAAGAAAAGAGTGATTTTCCTTCTGTTCCTCGCCATGGGGAAGAACAGGATGGCGTTCCCGAATGGCAGCCATGCCATTGGCGATAAGATTGGTGAAAACCTGTTTGATCTGGCCCCGATCATGGAGAAACAGTGGCAAAGCACTGGCAAACTCCGTCGTAACAGTCATTTTTTCCAGTTCCGCATGATGCAACAACAGGGTTTCCTGAATGGAGGCATGCAGGTCATTGAGTTTCAGTTCTGGACGCGGCAGCCGGGCAAACGTGGAAAATTCGTTGACCAGTACACGTAATTCCTCCACCTGATCAATGATGGCGTGGGTTCCTTCATCCAACACCTGCCAGTCTGGACAAGTGGCGGTCTGGTGTTTCATATACTTGCGTCGCATACGTTGTGCCCAGAGTTGAATCGGGGTCAATGGATTTTTGATTTCATGGGCAATACGTCTGGCCACTTCGCTCCAGGCATGGGTGCGTTGGGCCATGAGGACATCGGTAAGGTCGTCAAAGGTGGCAATGAATCCGTGGCTGATCCCCGCCTCATTGACCAGGGGAGTGATTCGGGCCATCAGGGTGCGTGTACGCTGGGGTCCATGGATTTGAATCTGCGTGGCCAGTTCTGCTGTGCCATCCCCGGTCATGGTCGATGGACGTCCAGAGCCTCCGGGCTGTGGAGCATGGATGCTGTTGAGCAAATTCATCATTGGAGCCAGAATTCTGTCAGGCAACACTTCGGTATAACGTTGGCCAATGGCCTGCTGAATCGTGATTTCCAGCAAGGCAGCCGCTGCCGGGTTCATGAGGGTGATTTCTTGACTCCGGTTGACGCTGATGACCCCGGATGAGATGTGCTGGACAATCGCGGCCATGAAACGCCGACGCTCCTCAAGCAAGGCGTTGGTGGTTTGCAATTCATCGTGATTTTCTTGCAGCTTGCGGGTCATGGCATTGAAGGCGGCCATGAGGGTGGCCAGTTCGTCATTGCCCGTGACCGAAAGCGTGACGGAAAGATCGCCAATGGCCACTTTTCTGGCCCCGATGATCAATTCGGCAATGGGATCGGTCAAATCGTCAGCAATGCGGAATCCCGACCAAAAGGCAGCCAGGAGCAACAACAGGGCAATCAAGGCCAGTGTGACCGTATGGTTGGCCTTGAGCAAACCATGGGAGGCGCGTAAATTGCGATAATCCACATAAACGCTCTCGATGGTTTCCAATTGTCCCAGGATTTGCCGGTCGATCCAGTGACCGGTGGACAGAACATAATGGTCGCTCAAGGAGACAAAGGCACGTACCCGGTCGCCAGCGTCACTGGTGATCACCAGTGCCTTGGAAGAGCCTACCGATAAAGCCTCCAGATCAGGCAAGGGATCGAATGGGAGTTCGCCTGCCCGCGCAATCCGGGTGCCATCGGTACGCAGAATGACTATTTCGTCCAGGCCCCGTGCCAGACGTTCTTTTTCCAGGGCTGCCGAAGCTGCTTCGCTCCCTTCCAGGGCCAGGGAGGAGGCGATGGCCCGATTGCGGACAATGCCTTCGGCGTCATGTCGGACATTGCGTTGATTTTCGCGGTAATAGGCGCGGGAGAGTTCCAATGCGGTATCCATGGCCCGTGAAATGCGCTCGGAAAACCAGGAATCCACCCCCCGGTTCAGAAAGTTGACCGAAAGAATGGCAATCGTCAACGTGGGCAACAGGGAGAGTGCGACAAACATCAACGCCATGCGGGTGCGCAACATGGACCCGGTCCGGTGCCGGCGTCGATCCAGCCAGAGTCGGAATACGTGACGCATCACCAGAAGACCCAAGGCCAGCGCGAGAAACAGATTGAAATACAACAGAATCAGAAAGACGACCCCATAGTCGCCACTGCTCACCGCAGCGGCTCCACGCAATCCTTGGGCGGTCAGAAACGTGATGGTGGCCACTGCCAGCGGAAGAACGATCAGCTGCCAGTGTTTGAATGGTTTGACAAATGGTTTCATGGCGGAATGGGTCGTGTGTTGTTGGGCAATTCAGACAGATGGGAAAAATTCAGGGGTTGGGTCAACGAGAACCAGCGGTCAAGAAATTGAAACATCCGTGAGATCCCTTCATGGGTGATCGAGAGATCTGTTTCCAGCTGATAACGGACATCCGGCAGCAACTTGACCCGGTGATGCAGCAAAATGAACTTGGGGTTGGCGAAAAATTGCATGACCTCGTGTTCATTGGTGGTGTAGTGGATCAGACCGGTTTGGGGATCCAGAAGTTCATAACGTTCTGTGATTAGTCGCATACGTATATGGCGACGAAAGCTGTGTTCCAGGATGCGGGTATTGGGCAGCCAGGGATGCAGTCGAATCAGACGAAACTGGTAGAGGGCCAACAAGGGTTCGCCATGTTTGAGCATTTGGCGGATCTGGTTGATGAACAACGGACTCAGGCTGGCCTGGGCATAGAGTTGTTCGTTTTGAAAAAAGGCATTGGCAGACAGGATGGTGTTGGTTTGGGAGGCGTGGCTGGTTTTTTCGGACCAGCAGCCTGACAGCAGGATCATGTGCAACAGGATCCATGCTGTCAGGGCTGGGGTACGTAACCAGTAGTGTTCGTGTTGGCGTTGCTTAAATGGAGAAGGCAACGGCGGGCTGACGAACTCGCGGTGCGGTGACAGGGGCATATTCGGTGAAAGAGGCTGGATGAGTGGTTTCCACCAACTCCCAGGCATCGGTGCGGGCCAGGAGTTTGCGCAACAGGAGGTTGTTCATGGCATGGCCAGAACGGATCCCTTTGAAATGGCCCAGAATGGGGCGGCCCAATAGATAGAGGTCGCCAATGGCGTCAATGATTTTGTGGCGGACAAATTCTTTTTCGTAGCGGAGTCCGCCTTCGTTGAGGATGCGGAAATCTCCGATGACAATGGCGTTGTCCAGTGAGCCGCCTCTGGCCAAGCCGTTGGCGCGCAGGGTTTCCAGGTCTTTGAGAAAGCCAAAGGTCCGTGCCCGGCTGATGTCTTTGATGAAAGTGGTTTCGGTGACATCCAGTTCCACGCCTTGAGCCGAGAGCAGGGGATGGTCGAAATCAATGTGGAAGCTCATCCGAAAATGGTCACAGGGCTGGAACGTGGCTTGTTTGTTTTCGTGGCTGACAGAGATGGTTTTTTTGATGCGGAGCCATTTTCGGGTCACGCGTTGTTCCACGATGCCGGCGCATTGGATCAGAAAGACGAACGGGGCGGCACTGCCATCCATGATGGGGACTTCGGGGCTGTCCAGATCGACATAGGCGTTGTCCACGCCCAGGCCGGCAAAAGCGGCCAGCAGGTGTTCGATGGTGGAGACCCTTACGCCATCGGCATTGGCTATCGTGGAACAGAGTTGAGTATCCACCACATTTTCCACTTTGGCGGGAATGAGGGCACCTCCCATGTCAATCCGGTGAAAAATGATGCCCGTATTTTCAGGGGCAGGACGCAAGGAGAGGTAGACCTTGTGACCTCCATGGAGTCCGATTCCTGTACAACGGATTGTGTTTTTAAGTGTGCGTTGAAAAAACATGTCAGTAGGTTCCGTTAAATTTGATTCCGTTGTTGGGACCAATATCATCCATGGTGGCCAGTAAGGGAATGGCATGGCGTCAAGGATCGGACATTGTCAGTCAAAATCTTATCGTCTGCCCCCCGATTTTTCCCTTGTGTCAGTCTAGTGGAATCTATTGAGCAATTTCTGTGCCAACAAGCAAACTGGAACACTCTATTGTTGATCAAAAATATTAATATACCTGATTGATTGGAGGGTGAGAAGGAAAAAATGTGCGGGAACATTCGAGAGATGCGGGCACATTGTGTGCGATTTGATGAGTTTTGAATATTGAATGGTGATTTTTATAATAAAAAAATTATTTTATTTTTAAATTATTCCTATGAATTCAAAAAATAAGGTTAATTTTTATTAAAGCAATAATTAATAAAAATTTATATACTTTAAAAAAAAACAAACCAACCCATAAACACAAAGTCCGGGAAAAACATCTCCCAGACTTTTTATATTTTCAACGGGTGTCAATTTTATATGGGTTAATCCAACTGCCGACGTATAAAGGTTGGGATATCGTAGGGGTCTTCGTTGTTGGTTTGTTCGATGCTGCGGTTGTATTCTTCCAAATTTTTGGCGCGGCGACTCGTCGTGGTGAGTGGGGGGGTGCGCTCATTTTTGTGCGCGGTCTCTTGGATGGGCATCTCTTTGCCGGTGATGGGTTTTGGGAAGCGTCTGGGTTTGACGAAGGCAGTATTCCCGGTCCCTGGGGTGAGGGTTTCCTTGGGTGGGAATGCAACCTGCTCGGCTCCACCAATGCCAGTGGCCACGACCGTCACCCGCACGGCGTCTTCCATGGATTCGTCAAGAACTGCGCCAAAGACGATAATGGCGTCATCGTGGGCCATGTCGCGTACCACGGTGGCGGCTTCGTCCACCTCCTGCAACGCCAGATTATACCCGCCGGTGATGTTGATGAGAACGCCACGGGCACCGTGAATGGAGACATCGTCCAGCAGGGGACTGGAAATGGCGCGGGTGGCTGCTTCCAGGGCGCGGGTATCGCCGGTGGCTTCGGCAGCCCCCATCATGGCTTGGCCCATTTCATCCATGACGGTACGCACATCTGCGAAATCGACGTTGATCAAGCCTGGAATCGTGATGAGATCGGTGATGCCGCGCACCGCTTGCAACAGGACATCATCGGCTTTGCGAAAGGCTTCCAGGATGGTGGTATTCTTGCCAACCACACTCAAGAGTTTTTGATTGGGAATGGTGATGACGGTGTCCACATAATTGCGCAGCTCCTGCAAGCCATCTTCGGCAAAACGCATCCGACGTTTGCCTTCAAAGCTGAAGGGCTTGGTGACCACAGCCACGGTGAGGATACCCAGATCCTTGGCGATTTTGGCGATAATGGGGGCTGCTCCCGTACCCGTGCCGCCGCCCATGCCCGCTGTGATGAATACCATGTCGGCTCCTTGCAGGGCCTCCTTGATGCGATCCTTGCTCTCTTCAGCGGCGCGCATGCCAACTTCCGGTTTGGCTCCAGCTCCCAGGCCACGGGTGACGTTTTCGCCGATCTGGAGGCGGGTGGGGGCCAGATTTCTGGCCAAGGCCTGAGCATCCGTATTGGCGACGATGAATTCAACACCTTCCAGTTGGGCCTGGATCATATTATTGATGGCATTGCCCCCGCCACCCCCGACTCCGATGACTTTGATGCGAGCGTCCAACGGTTCTGTTGTGGTATCAAATTCAATGGCCATGAAAATCCTCTTACAGGAAAAGGGGGTGTGTAAACACTAAAACATTTCTCCAAGCCATTCCCGCATACGTTGAAAAACGTTTTTCATGGGGGTTCCAGATTCTGCCTGAAAACGGCGTCCGATTTCTCTTTCGTTGCGACTGGCGAACTGAACCAGACCGACGGCTGTGGCAAAAATTGGGCTGGCCACCACATCGGTCAATCCGCCGACGCCATGCGGGAAACCGCGTCGTACTGGTTTGTTGAAAACTTCTTCTGCCAATTCTACCATACCATCTGTGATGGCGGAACCTCCGGTGAGAACCACACCGGCTGCGATATGTTCTTCAAAGCCGGAGCGGGCGATTTCCCGGTTGACCAGGGTGTACAACTCTTCCACCCGTGGTTCGATGATTTCGGCCAGGAGGTGGCGGGCCAGGGTTCGGGCTTTGCGGTCGCCGATGCTGGGGACTTCGATGATTTCTTCCGGGCCGACCATGGCGGCAAGGGCGCAACCGTATTTGCGTTTGAGTTGTTCGGCTTCGCGGGTGGGGGTGCGTAATCCGACTGCGATGTCATTGGTGAGGTGGTCGCCTCCAATGGCCAGGACTGCGGTATGCTTGATGTGGCCTTCGGAAAAAATGGCGATATCCGTGGTTCCTCCACCAATGTCGAGCAGACAGACCCCCAGTTCCTTTTCATCGGCGGTCAGGACCGATTCAGAGGAGGCCAATTGTTCAAGGATGATATCGCCCACGTCCAGGCCGCAACGGTTGACACATTTAATGATGTTTTGGGCTGAAGCCACGGCACCGGTGACGATGTGAACACGTGCTTCCAGGCGTACCCCGGACATGCCCAGGGGTTCCCGGATGCCATCCTGACCATCCAGAATGTATTCCTGGGGGATCACGTGGAGGATTTCCCGGTCCATGGGGATGCTTTGGGCGCGAGCAGCATCGAGAACCCGTTGCACATCGCTGTTGGTGACTTCTCCATCACGGGTGGCCACGACTCCGTTGGAGTTGCCACTCTTGATGTGTCCTCCTGCGATGCCTGCGAATACCATATGGATTTCCACGCCGGCCATCATTTCCGCTTCTTCCACAGCCATGCGGATGCTTTCCACTGTGGAGTCGATGTCGATGACCACTCCCTTGCGCAAGCCGCGTGAGGGATGAGAACCGATACCGATGATATCCAGTCGTCCGTCCGGTTGCATGTCGGCCACCACGCAGCAGATTTTGGTGGTGCCGATATCCAATCCGACAATCAGGTTTTGGTCCTGTTTGGGCATGTTCAACCCGAATGTGTTGGTGTTGCCGTACCCATTGGGCATGCCCGTTGGGTCTCATGAACGCATGCCTCAGGCATTCTTTGGTATGCGCGTAACTTGTTTTGGTGTGCGACGTTCAACTGGACAGAGTAAAAACCAACTACCGTGGCTGCGTCAAGTGGTTGGTGTGCGACGGTGTTCGTTTTTTTCTGGCACAGGTGGTTCTGGAGTTTCTTCCGGGCGGACTGCAACCCGGTTGGCGATGCGCAATTCCACTTGTCGAATGCGTAGGTCCAATATCTTGTAACGTTTCTGTAATCGATGCAAGAGATCAAGTTCCTGTTCCGCACGATTTGACAGCAATAATTTGACGCCTTTTTTGGTGTGCAACACCCATCTGCCACCAACCTGGCCTACAGCCTCGGAAATTTGGTCTTTGATCCAGGACTGTTTGTCCAGCAGGTTCATGATCCAAACGACGCTGGCCGCATGGTTTGGGCCAGGAGCTGGAGTCACCACTGGCAGAAGCAGGGGATCTTTGCTTTCCAAGGGTTTGATGGGCATGCCGTACTCATCCATCAACATCAGTTGTTCCCCTTTTTTGGCAACACACACCGCACTTTTTTCTGTCAGGGTGATGGTGATGGTGGAGGGAAAAACACGTTTGACTTGGACTGACTGGACCCATGGAAGTGACAATAAACGTGAACGTATCATATCAGGGTTTACGGTCAACAAATTGGTTCCTTTTGGGGTGTCAATGGCTGCAAAGGCCTCTTTGCGGGTGATGTTGACCAGCCCCCGGATATGAATTTTTTCAAGAGCGAACCGGTGTTCCTGATGCATCATCTCCCACCCCTTGAACAGGAGCAGAGCGAATACGGACAGAATGGCACCAATCAGGAGTGTGCGCAACATGTTTCCAATCCTGCGCCAGCAAGGATCTGTTCTGCCAGATCGTCGAAGGAGAGTCCTTGGGCAGCGGCGGCTTTGGGGGCGAGGCTGGTTGCGGTCATGCCGGGAATGGTATTGATCTCCAGAATCCAGGGTGTTTCATCTGCGTCCATGATCATGTCCACCCGGTACAGGCCACGACAGCCTGCGGCGCGTCCTGCTGCCAATCCTATGGCTGTGGCCCGGTCGAGTGCCTGTTGGGAGAGGTGTGCAGGTGGAATGATGTATTGAGTTTTTTGTGCCATGTATTTTGCATTGAAATCGTAAAATCCTTGTTCAGGACGGATTTCGATCAGGGGCAGAGGTGTGTCATTCAGTACGGCGAGAGTCAGTTCCACGCCTTGGATTTCTTGTTCCACCAGCACCCGAACGGTTTGTTGACCGCTGCTGATGCCAGCCTTGATGGCCAATTCCAGTCCATCGCGCAGGCTGTTGTGGTCTGCTACACGGGATATGCCGACACTGGAGCCGGAATTCAAGGGTTTGACAAAATAGGGGGGGGGCAGGGACAAAGGGGTGGTCGTGTTGTCGTGGGCCTGCAAGAGCAGTTCCTCCCAGGGGGGGGTGGGGATGCCTGCGTCACGAAAGACACGTTTGCTTAAGGTTTTGTTGATGCACAGGGCTGAAGCCCCGACAAAGGAACCTGTGTAGGGGATTTGCAAGGTCTCCAGCATTCCTTGAATGGAGCCATCCTCGCCTGGAGTGCCATGCAGGGCCAGGACTGCGCGTTCGATTTGGTGGCGCAGGAGGGTGGCTGGCAGGTCTTGGCCTGGGTATGGGTCAATGGCGATGGGTGCGTATCCTCGGCGTTCGAGAGCAGCGAGCAGGGCAGCACCGCTTTTGAGGCTGACCGTCCGTTCCGGGGAGGATCCGCCCATCAGGACAGCGATGCGATGTTTTTGGGGTTTGGCAGACAGTGGA
>JAMOBH010000237.1:0-8870 GCA_039908085.1 Magnetococcus sp. YQC-5 | reverse complement strand
CCAACACGGTTCTCATGGGCATGGGAGAACCCCTCTACAACCTCGAAGCCGTCACCCAGGCCGTGCGCATCCTCATGGATGGCAACGGCCTGGCTATCGGCTGTCGCAAAATCACACTCTCCACCGCTGGCGTAGTCCCCCGCATGGCCGAGGCTGGATCTGCACTCAACATCAATCTGGCCATTTCATTGCACAGCGTCCGGGATGCGGTCCGCAACCAGTTGGTGCCCATCAATCAAAAATTCAATCTGGCCGCCCTGCGCAAGGCTGCCCTTGCATGGCCTCTCAAAGGCAGAGGCCGCATCACCTGGGAATACGTCATGCTCAAAGGAATCAACGATTCCCAGGAAGACGCCCGCGAACTGGTGGCCTGGCTCAAAGGAATTCCCTCCAAGGTGAATCTTTTGGCCTTCAATCCCTGGCCCAACGCCCCCTTTGCCCCTTCCAGCACCGAAACCATTCTCAAGTTTCAGGAAATCGTGGCCGGAGCCGGACTGGTCACCATCATCCGTGACAGCCGGGGCGCGGATGTCCATGCGGCCTGCGGACAGTTGGCAGGTGAGCAGGATACCTCTGCCACATCAACCATTCGGCCTTGATCATCGGCCTTCCCTTGGGTCGAAAAGAGAATCTGTCCCATCGCAACGAAATAACGCTTTACTCAGGAGTGATCCTGATGGAAAATGACTCGTTTAGCCAGTCAAGCCGTTTGGATCCCATACGCAAGGATCCGACATCTGACTGGCGTCTTGACACAAACAAGGAGAACAGGCAATGGCGTGGAATGACAATGGCGGAGGTCAGGGCCCCTGGGGTCAAGGAGGGGGATCGCCACCTCAGCCACCTGATATTGAACACATCGTTCGAGTCTTGACCGAACGGTTGGGAGGTGCCAGATCCTACTATGGCGGCAAGGTATGGCCGATACTGGTCGCAGTCGCCTTGCTCATCTGGATGGCCACCGGGATTTATGTGGTGGGACCAGACGAAAATGGCGTGGTGATTCGTTTTGGTCGACATGTGGAAACCACCGGACCAGGACCGCATTGGCGACTTCCTTATCCCATTGCCACCGTACTCAATCCCAAAGTCACCAAAGTGGAACGGATCGAAATCGGCTACCGCTCCCGATCCCGCACAGATGGACGTTCTGGCGGGGATGACATCGACGTGCCCAACGAATCCCACATGCTCACTGGTGATGAAAACATCATCGACATCGACATGAGCGTTCAATATCGCATCAAGGATTCTGGAGCGGCCAATTATTTATTTAATCTCCGCAATCCCACCTCGGATCGCCACAAGGTGGTACGCGACGCAGCGGAATCCGCCATTCGGCAGGTGATCGGACGCAACGAAATCGACAGTGCCTTGACCGCCGGCAAAGAGAAAATTCAGGCTGATGCCAAATTCACCATGCAAAAAATCCTGGACAGCTACAACAGCGGCATCATGATTGTCACAGTCCAACTGCAAAAAGTGGCTCCCCCACCCGAAGTGGTCCACGCCTTCAAAGACGTGGCCAGTGCCAGGGAAGATCGGGAACGGGCCGTGAACGAAGCCGAAGGCTATGCCAACGACATTCTCCCCAAGGCCCATGGCGAGGCCGCCAAACAGATTCAAGAGGCCGAAGCTCACAAGGCAGCCAAGGTGGCCCGCGCCCAGGGCGATGTTCACCGTTTCCTGGCCCTGGTAAAAGAATATGACAAAGCCCAGGATGTTACCGAAACCCGACTTTATCTGGAAGCCATGGAAGAAATCATGCAAGGAATCCACAAGGTGATCCTGGATCCCCAGGCCAGTCGCGGCCTGCTTCCCCATCTGCCACTGGGAATGACCGGTCAGCATCCTGGTGGTGCCAAACCCGGCACTCAGGCTGTAAAAACCGATCTCCCGTTGAAAGGAGAGGCCCCATGAACAAAAATCTTTCCATGGGTGTCGTGGTGCTTGGAGCCGGCCTTTTGTTGATGCTCTCCCAATCGGTCTATACGGTCGTGCAATGGCGGCAGGCCCTGGTGGTGCAGCTGGGCAAACCATTGGAACCCGCCATCACCGATCCTGGACTGCACTTCAAGATACCGTTTTTGCAGGAAGTCCATTTTTTCGACAAACGACTGCTCGAATTCGACCAGGATCCCCAGGAGATTCTCTCCTCGGACAAGAAAAACCTCAAGGTGGACAGCTATACCCGTTGGCGGATTGTGGATCCCTTGAAATTCTATCAGACAGTACGTGACGAAAGCGGAGCAGCGGATCGTCTGAATGACATTGTTTATTCTAATATTCGTGAAGTTTTGGGACAATTTACGATGATGGAAATTGTCTCGGCCTCACGTGCTGATCTGACGACCCGCATTCGCGAGCAGGCCAATCAGCAGGCGATCAAATACGGCATTGAACTGGTGGATGTACGGATCAAACGGACGGATCTTCCAGTGGAAAACTCCAAGGCGGTATTCAGACGGATGCAGACCGAGCGGGAACGGCAAGCCAAACAGTATCGTGCCGAAGGCGAGGAAGAATCGGTCAAGATCAAGTCCAAGGCAGCCAGAGACCGTGAAATCCTGCTGGCCGAAGCCTACAAGACCGCGCAGGAAATACGCGGTGCCGGAGATGCGGAAGCTGCCAGAATTTATGCGGAAGCCTATCGCCAATCCCCCCGTTTTTTTGAATTCACACGCACCCTTGAAGCATACGGCAAGGCATTGGGGAAAGATTCCACGACGGTTGTTTTGGAACCGACGGGCTTTTTCCGTTATCTTCAAGGTTCGATTCCCGTGTCCCGGTAAGGAGAAGTCCGATGAAGGACTTCCTGAGTGCTGTGGGTTTGGTGTTGATTTTGGAAGGGATTCCCTATTTTATCGCTCCTGCGCGCATGCGCCAGTGGGTGATTACTATAGCGGATCTTCCAGACACTGTGTTGCGTAGAACCGGTTTTGTTCTTATGCTGCTGGGCTTGTTGGTGGTCTATTTGGTACGAAGGTAACGGCAGTGGAGACATCTTCTTATCCAGTGGATTTTTCCGATCCCATGGTCTCGTTGACCAGAGGATTTCATGGAGCCGTGCCACGGGACTTGAGCGGAGTTGTTTTGGATCTGGCGACCATGGGGAACCGTACTTCACTCTGGAGTGCCCATGGAATCATCCCGCCGACATGCTTTCAGGAACTCAATGCTGTCGGAGTGGTCGAGGAACCGGTTGAATTGTATCTTTTGGCCAACCCGATTCATCAGGATGGGAAAATTCGGGTGCGCGTTCGTGGGCGTTGTTGGAGCCAAATCCAGGTGGCATGCGTCCGGTGTCTGATTGAGTTCAGCCTTCCTCTGGAGGTGGAGATCGATGCGTTTTATGCTGCTGGAAAAGATCCGGCCCTCCAAAACAAACGATGGCAAATGGAAGAGGATGTGGTGTTTCTTGCTGATGGCATCCTCAAGTTGCCCGGTCTTGCCGAAGAGGAGTTGTTGCTTGCCCTGCCCATGAATCCGGTCTGCAACACCGAGTGTGCGGGATTGTGCCCTGGATGCGGGGCCGACTTGAATCACCATCCCTGTGAGTGCCGTTTGGAGCCAACAGGCCCCTTTGCAGTATTGAAAAAATTGCAATCCATCTGAACCTGGCACTGTGCTGGTACAGAAATTACTTGTCAATCAAGGAGATAGCTCATGGCAGTTCCAAAGAAGAAAACCTCTTCCGCCCGTGGAGGGAATCGTCGTTCTCATAATGCGCTTGAAGCCCCTGCACTTTCATTGTGTCCCAATTGCCAGGATCCGCGTCCGCCCCATCAGGTCTGTCCGCATTGTGGCTGGTACAAAGGCAGAGAGGTTATGGAAATCAAAGAGTAAACATGCATCCCCTGTCGATGAATTCCAATCATTGGTCCAGGTTGAAGTGTGAGGCTTTCAGTTACGGATATGGCCATCCACTAAGACAAACCATGGGTGGGGTCCAGGGGCTTGGCCCCTGGTGGGGTCCAGGGGCCAAGCCCTTGGTGGGGTTTGGGGCGAAGCCCCAATTCATCCCAATCATCCCATTTTTTTTAAAACGCTTCTGGATCAAGTGTAGAGCCTCTTTTCGATTCTCTGGATACATGCCGTGACCATTCAAATTGCTTTGGATGCCATGGGTGGAGACCGTGCCCCGGCTGCTCCAATTGAAGGGGCGGTCATGGCATTGAAGAACCACCCTGGAGCAGCATTCATTCTGGTTGGTTTGCCCGATCTCATAGATGCGGAGTTGACCCGGATTGGGGCGGACAAGAATCGATTTCGCATTCATCCAGCCAGCCAGGTTGTGGGAATGGATGAAAAACCCGCTGTGGCGTTGCGGACCAAGAAGGATTCCTCCATGCGGGTGGGGGCGAACATGATCAAGGCAGGGGAGGCGGATGCTTTTGTTTCATCTGGGAATACGGGCGCGCTCATGGCCACGGCGCGATATGTGCTTAAAACCCTTGTGGGAGTGGATCGACCAGCGATTGCCGCGATTCTGCCTTCCATCACGGGTCAGACCCTGATGCTGGATGTAGGGGCGAATGTGGATTGCACGGCAGAACACTTGTGCCAGTTTGCCATGATGGGCGGGGTTTACGCTTCGGCGGTGTTGGGCATCAAGAAACCCCGCATTGGTTTGCTCAATATCGGCGAGGAAGAAATCAAAGGTAATGAGGTGGTCAAAGAGGCTGCCGAACAACTCAGACAGACCGGCATCAAAGGGTTTATCGGCAATGTGGAGGCGACCGATATTTTTACCGGCGGTGTGGATGTCGTGGTCTGCGATGGTTTTGTAGGCAATGTAAGTTTGAAAACAACAGAAGGCATGGCCCGGATGCTGACTCATTATCTGCGAGAGGCGTTCAATGAATCGATCTGGACCAAACTGGGATATTTGGCGGCCCGACCGGCCATGCACTCTTTTCGCGCCCGAGTGGATCCACGCAAATACAATGGAGCGATTTTGTTGGGACTCAATGGTATTGTGGTCAAGAGCCACGGTTCTGCGGACGCCTATGCGTTCAGCCAAGCCATAGGCGTTGCCGTGGGGTTGGCGGAAAATCGTGTCAATGAGAAGATCCGGCATACTGCCATGACACACTTGCTGCCAACGGAGTAAAAGAAGATCATGTCCATGCCCAGAGCAAGAATCATTGGTACGGGTTCCTATTTGCCAGAAAAGCGATTGACCAATCACGATCTGGCGCGGATGGTGGATACCTCTGACGAATGGATCCGTGCGCGTACCGGCATTGTTGAACGACGCATTGCCGCCGAGGGGGAATGGACCTCGGATCTGGCGACAGCTGCCGGAACCAATGCCCTGCTGGCAGCGGGTATTCCAGTGCAGGATTTGGATCTGATACTGGTGGCCACGTCCACCCCGGATCTTATATTTCCATCGACGGCTTCGATTGTGCAACATAAACTGGGTTGCAGTCGGAGACGTATACCTGCGTTTGATATTCAGGCGGTTTGTTCTGGATTTATATATGCGTTGTCTGTGGCGGATCATTTCATACGTGCAGGTACGTATAAACGGGTGTTGGTGATAGGGGCCGAAACCAATTCCCGCATTCTGGATTGGACAGACAGAGGGACATGCATTTTGTTTGGTGATGGTGCCGGGGCTGTGGTGTTGGAGGCCCAATTGGATAAGACGCGGGGGATATTGTCCACCCATCTGCATGCCGATGGTTCGCAGGGAGACTTGTTGTTCACCAATGGCGGGATTTCCAGGGGGACACCTTCTGGAGGCGGGACCATCCAGATGTTGGGGAATGAGGTTTTCAAACAGGCGGTCAAGGCGTTGGAAGCTTGTGTTGACGAAGCACTTGAAGCCAATGGTTTGATCAAGGAACAGATCGATTGGTTGGTGCCTCATCAAGCCAATATTCGCATCATACATAATACGGCCAAACGGTTGGGGATGCCTTTGGAACGGGTGGCTGTGACTGTGGATCGTCATGGCAATACATCGGCGGCAAGTGTGCCGTTGGCGTTGGATGAAGTGGTGCGGGCAGGCAGGATTCAACCGGGCCATCGAGTATTGATGGTGGCGTTTGGTGGGGGGTTTACCTGGGGATCGGCACTGGTGAGGTGGTAAATACTGGGTGGTTTTTGGGTGAAGATGAGGCTGGGACAAAAAGCTGATTAGGTCCACATGGCCTCTGGGGGGGGGATGAGTCTGGAGTCATCATTCTAATTGATTCAATGAGTTGGCAGGCAAAAAGTGTGGGTTGATTTTGGATGGTAATGCATGCTGTTGGCGCAATGGGTGCTTATTGCGTCTTTTTTTGTGAGATGTCATGATTTTAATTGTTTATATTGAGTAAGATGTTTTGGTGTGAGGTTTTGTTATGCTTGAAGAGGTAACAATATATGCTGTATGGATTTATCATGGGTATTTTGGTTAGATCAACAAAAAGAGAGTGCGATTGGAATGTAAAATTTAATTATTTTTATTTTGTTTTTTGAATAATCTTGTCTGTGGCTATAAGCAGCATAGTGGTATCTGGTTCAGTTTGGATCATTTTAGGCAGTTTTTTTTCAAATTTTATCGCAATTGGGCTAAAAAAAGGGTTGCGTTTGTGTCCAGAATTGTGATTTACTGATCCTAAGTCAAGTTTGAGAGAAGAAGCGGCTTCGGTGGCTCCATGAAACAAATGAAGATGCAAGATTTAGTGTTTTCATATTGAATCAATCAGGTGCAGAATGATCAGCACAGAATCACAGCTTCCCGAACCGTTCACCTTGGAATTTCTTGCCTCGGAATTGCCAGAAAGCATTGCTTCGCGCTTTTCACAACGTCCTGCGGGAAATATGCGCTTTATAGTCACCATAGAACCGGCACAGACTGATAATCAGAAATTTGAAGCATTGCGGTGCGATATACAAAAGGGCATTGAGGATATAAGTGCTGGCTGTGTCATTGATGGTGAGACAGTTTTTGCGTCATTTCACTTTAATTGTTCATAAGTTTTAATCAAGTTCAAAAACAAGGATACAAGTAATGAAAAGTTTGACAGATGAAATTCAAGACTATATCGTTCATATTCCCAAAAAAAAGAAACATAAGGAAAAGGATACGCTTGAATTTAAAACTCTTAAAGCTGTGTATACGTTATTAAAACCAACCATGAAATATTTCAATATTGGTGCTACAGCCACTACAGATAAAACAACTTTTAAAAAAACTTATGTTGTTATTGACGAAGTTCCAGAGGATGAATTAAAGTCATATTTTACTGATTGCCTTGTTAAATATTTTGAAGAAACTATGCATGCAGAAGCATTGTATACCCCATGGGCTAGCTTCAAAAATATGATTATTAGAAATGCAAATTCAACAACAAGAGAGCCTATGTTTTGGGTTTTGGTCGGGTGTCCTGGTATTGGCAAATCATCGCTTATTAGATATTTTATAGATAATATTCATGAGCTTAAAAGTAAAGTCACACCTCAAATCTCTATTTCATCTTCTGATTTTAATACCGGCGAGTTTGATACTACAGACGTTCAAGACGGAATACTCAGCTCAATAAGCTCTGAGCTATCCATAAATGCTTTTTGTAGTTCAAATGATCGCATCAAATCAATTGTTAGAGAATCAAAAGAAAAAATAATTATACATATTGTTGATAATGTGGATAGACAGGGAAAAATGGCAGTTGAACTTAAAATTTTGGAGGCTGTTATACAAGTACAATCAGAACTTAGAGCTTGTCGTGCAAAAACTGAAGGTGTTTTTAATGGATTCACGGCGATTATTATAAGCGTACGTAGAAGCACTTTTCTTCAAACATATGGATTGCGCCTTTTCTCACTAGAATCAGTAAGCATAGGAATCCTTCCTCCTCCCCCTCTTATTCGTACATTTAAAAAACGTCTCATTCTAATCAAAGAAGAGATTAATCAAGATAATATAGATGAATCCATAAAAATTGATGGTATTATATCAGGCACAGATTATAATGCGTCTTTAACCATTAATATAGATCGCTCTGTCGAAATACTAGAAAAAATATTTATCAATATGGATGAAGGGGCAAGAAGATACCTTAATATTATAACTCTTGGGAATGTGCGCGCTCAATTAAGAATTATGATTGAATTTTTAAGAACAAATGTATTAACAAAAACACCTTTAATGCAATGGGTGTTAGAGGCATTAACCAAAACGAAGCCTTTTTCTAGTGATAGTTCAAATTTACAATCAAAACCGATAAAACGTCATCATATTATCCAGGCACTTGATGAATTTCAACCGCTTAATATTGCAAAGCAAGATTTTATAGCCGATGAAAATTTATTGGCTTGCTTTCCTGATAATAAAGCAATTGATTATGCAGCATGGTCATGCTATCTTGTAAAAATAAGAATATTACAATATTTGTTATTAAACGGCGACAACGATATTGGTAACGGAGGATATTTAAAAAATCTTTATAATTCTTTCAATATGATAGGATATCCTTATCATATTTTGAGTGCTGCATTAGAAGATCTTTCTGAATCAAGGTTAATTATGATTCGCGGCCAAGATAGTCACTGGATTCATCCAGAAAGCCCGGCAATGCTTGTAATCACAAGTGTTGGAGAATATTATTATAAGGAATTGTTGTTGGAATTAACGTATGTGAGTGTCAAGTTTGGAGATTGTCTATTGCCTAAAAATTTTTACAAAGACAATCCATCGAATATTTTTCTTCAAACTGTTGCCTATCTTGGTATATTAAAAAAAATGGAAGCTGCTGAAGCTGCTGTCTCAAAAATATTGGGAGAATCTTCAGAAAAATTTTTGAACAAGTTGCAAGGCGACACCCCAATTTCTGAAATGATGAGTATTTCATTTATGCGATCATTTGAGGCAATCA